>NZ_JBNFMU010000095.1:0-25871 GCF_049942315.1 Pseudomonas wayambapalatensis | reverse complement strand
CGAGCTCGATGACATAGTGGCCTGCTGGACAGAGTTCGAATGAGGACCTTGGGACCGACGCGGCTGCGCTGCCTTTCGCGGGCAAGCCCGCTCCCACAGGATTGCGCTGGCCCTGTAGGAGCGGGCTTGCCCGCGAAAGGCAGCGCAGCCGCGTCGGTCCCAAGGTCCTCATTCGAACTCTGTCCAGCAGGCCACTATGTCATCGAGCTCGTTCCGCCATTCATTGCGTCGCTTGTGGGGCCAAGACAAGTTCAGCTACGCCATCCGGGTGACCATCGCCCTGACCGGCACCATGGCCTGGTGCTGGTACCAGAACGAGATGAGCCTGCTCATCCCGTTGTTCCTCGGCATCATCGCCAGCGCCCTGGCCGAAACCGACGACGGCTGGCAGGGCCGTCTCAGTGCGCTGGCCGTCACGCTGGTGTGTTTCGCCATCGCCGCGCTGTCGGTCGAGCTACTGTTCCCCTACCCTTGGATCTTCGCCGGCTCCCTGGCCCTGGCAGCCTTCGGCCTGACCATGCTCGGAGCACTGGGCGAACGCTATGGCGCCATCGCCTCGGCGACGCTGATCCTGTCGGTGTACACCATGATCGGCGTTGACCAGCGCGGCGGCGTGGTCACTGATTTCTGGCACGAGCCGCTGCTGCTGGTGGCTGGAGCCGCGTGGTACGGGGCGCTCTCGGTGCTCTGGCAGGCGCTGTTCTCCAACCAGCCGGTGCAGCAGAGCCTGGCCAAGCTGTTCTACGAGCTGGGCAGCTACCTCAAGCTCAAGGCCAGCCTGTTCGAGCCGGTGCGCACCCTCGATGTCGAGGCCACGCGCCTGGAGCTGGCCAAGCAGAACGGCAAGGTGGTGGCCGCGCTCAATGCCGCCAAGGAAATCATCCTGCACCGGGTCGGCAACAGCCAGCCCAACTCCAAGGTCAGTCGTTACCTGAAGCTGTACTTCCTGGCCCAGGACATCCACGAGCGCGTCAGCGCCTCGCACTACCCCTACAACGCCCTGAGCGAGGCGTTCTTCCACAGCGATGTGATGTTCCGCTGCCAGCGCCTGCTGCGCAAACAGGGCTCGTCCTGCCAGGAGCTGGCCCGTTCGATCCGCCTGCGCCAGCCATTCGTGCTCGCCAGCGGCTACCCCGAGGCGCTGGAAGACCTGAACGCCTCGCTGGAGCATCTACGCACTCAGAACAACCCGGCCTGGCGCAGCCTGCTGCGCTCGCTGCGGGCGCTGGCAGTCAACCTGGCCACGCTGGACCGCTTGCTTGGCGCGGCCAGCAACCCCGACAGCCTTGCCGACGCCAGCGACAGCAGCCTGCTCGACCGCTCGCCGCGCACCTTCAAGGAGGTGTGGAAACGCCTGCGCACCCAGCTCACGCCCACCTCGCTGCTGTTCCGCCACGCCCTGCGCCTGCCGCTGGCGCTGTCGATCGGCTATGGCATGGTGCACCTGATCCACCCCACGCAAGGCTACTGGATCATCCTCACCACCCTGTTCGTCTGCCAGCCCAACTATGGCGCGACGCGACGCAAGCTGGTGCAGCGGATCTTCGGCACCGCCATCGGCCTGACGGTTGGCTGGGCGCTGTTCGATCTGTTCCCCAACCCGATCGTCCAGTCGCTGTTCGCGGTGGTCGCTGGCGTGGTGTTCTTCGTCAACCGCACCACCCGCTACACCCTGGCCACGGCGGCGATCACGCTGATGGTGCTGTTCTGCTTCAACCAGATCGGCGATGGCTACGGGCTGTTCCTGCCGCGCCTGTTCGACACCCTGGTGGGCGCCCTGATCGCGATCCTCGCGGTGTTCCTGTTCCTGCCCGACTGGCAGGGGCGGCGCCTGAACAAGGTGCTGGCCAATACCCTGAGCTGCGCCAGCCTGTACCTGCGCCAGATCATGCAGCAGTACGCCAACGGCAAGCGCGACGACCTCGCCTACCGCCTGGCCCGGCGCAACGCCCACAATGCCGACGCGGCGTTATCGACCACGCTGTCGAACATGCTCATGGAGCCGGGGCACTTCCGCAAGGAGGCCGATGTGGGCTTCCGCTTCCTGGTGTTGTCGCACACCCTGCTCAGCTATCTGTCAGGGCTCGGCGCACACCGGGATACGGCACTGCCTGCCGAGGTGCACGAACAGTTGATCGATGGGGTCGGCAGCAGCCTGGCACGCAGTCTCGACGAGATCGCCAATGGCCTGGCGGCGCGGCTGCCGGTGGCCATTCACAGCGATGAAGAAGAAGCGCTGGCCAACCAGCTGGAGCAGATGCCCGAGGAGCTGGATGAGCATCAGCGACTGGTACAGACCCAGTTGGCGTTGATCTGCCGGCAACTGGGGCCGTTGCGTACATTGGCAGCGCATCTGATCAAGGAAGGGGAGCCGGCTTGAGGGTAGCGTCGCCCTCTTCGCAGGCAAGTCGCAGCGGCGAACCGCCGCTTCCCACAGGAACTCCGCTACCTGGTGGGAGCGGGCTTGCCCGCGAAGAGGCCGGCACCGACACCCCAGGTCACAAGCCATACTGCTTCAACAACCGCGCATAGCTGCCATCGGCCTTCATCCCCGCAATCGCCTGCTCGAAGCGCTCGACGATCTGCCGGTGATCCGGGTTCTTCAGGCTGACCAGGATGTGCAGGCTGTTCTCCCCCAGCGGCCGCTCGACGAAATCCACTGCCTCGCGCACCTCCTGCGGCTCCCGCTGCAGGTTGTAGCGCGCCACGTACTCGTCCTCCACGGCCAGGTCCACGCGCCCTGCCGCGAGCATGCGGATCGCCGACGGAAAGTTGCGCACCGCCACCTTGTTAAGCCGGTTGTCGCCATCGAACGCCGGTGAGTAGGCGTAATCGCGCACCACGGCGATGCTGTACGGATACAGGTCGACCAGTTGCCTGAAGCCGAATGCCTCGCGCTGGCGCTTGAGCAGGCGAATGCGGTTGGTCAGGTAGGCGCCGGAGAACTGACCCAGGCGGGTGCGTGATTCGTTGTACCAGGCGTTGATCAGCACGTCGTAGCGGCCTTCGCCAACGCCCATCAGCGCCCTCGCCCAGGGCACTTCCTCGAACTCGCTGGCATACCCGGCGCGGGTGAGTGCCGTGGTCACGATACTGGTGGCCAGCCCACCGCCCGGCATGGCGCTGTCGGAAAACGGCGGCCACTTGTCGGCGACCAGGCGCAACGGCGTTTGGGCCGTGGCAGGTGCCATGAACATCATTGCGGTCAATCCCAGAACGCAAAGCAGTGGCCGCATGCTCAGTTCCTTTCGCAGTTGAGGGCCCCACACTGATTACGCGAGAGTACACAAAGGCGACAGTCGACGGCAGCGGACAATGATGTCATTTAGCCTCTATTTTAGCCGAACTGTGCGAGCAGGTCTCCTTGGCGGCTTGCCCCAAGGGACATCAATGCACACCGCGCGATCTGCGCGTCCTGCACCGCCACGCCGGTCAGGTCAGCCAACGTGATCGCGGCATCCTGCGTACGACCACTCGCCCGCCCAGCCAGCAACGCGCCGATCTCGATCAGGTCGGTAGCTGCAATCAGCCCGGCCTCCAGCGCGTGGGACACCTCGCCGTAGCGGCTGCATTGGCCGATAGCGTCCACCACGATGCAATCGGCGGCGGCCACCAGCGCTGGATCGAGCTCCTGCTTGCCAGGGCCATCGGCTCCCACGGCGGTGATATGGGTGCCGGGCTGTATCCATTCACGCTGCAGCAGCGGCTCGCGCGAAGGCGTGGTGCAGACGATCAGGTTGGCGGACTCGGCCAGCTCGCGGGCATCATGGGTGGTGCGCACCTCGAAGCCCAGCCCTTCGGCGAACCGTCGGTAGTCCGCAAGCCGCCCGGCATCACGGCCCCAGGCGATCAGACGACGGCAGTCGGTGACCGGTAGCAGTTGTTCGAGCTGCATCCGCGCCTGCACCCCGCTGCCCAGTACACCGATTGCCCGTACCTTGCGCGGCGCCAACAGGCGGGCGGCGATTTGCCCGGCCAGCGCGGTGCGCAGGCAGGTCAGCCAGCCTTGGTCCTGGAGCAGCGCCAGCGGTTGGCCGGTACTGGCCGAAAACACCAGCATCAAGCCATCGTTGCTTTCCAGCCCCTTGGAAGGGTTGTCGTAGAAACCGGTGGAGACTTTCACCGTGAAGCTATCGCTGCCCTGCAGCCAGGCGGACTTCACGCAGCAGTCGCCGTTTTGTTCAGGGAAGGCGAAATTCTGCACCGGTGGCACATGGACCTTGCCCGCGGAAAAGGCGATAAAACCCTCTTCGATCAGGCGTACCGCCAAATCCCGGTCGAGGATTTCGACCAGTTGCGCCTTGTCGATGATCCTCATTGGATCGCCTCCAGGAACTTCTCCAGCACGATGTTGCGCCCGCACAGCACCACCGCGACCTTCTTGCCCTGGAACTCACCGGCCAGTTTCTGCATGCCTGCGACGGCAACCCCTGCCGCCCCTTCGATGATCCAGCGGTCGTGGCCTGCGACGTCGCGCATGGCTGCGCTGATCTCAGCCTCGCTGACCAGCACGGTGCGATGCAGCAACTGCTGGCACAGGGGGAAGGTGATGGCGCCGGGCTCGACGCCGCCGGCCGTGCCGTCGGACAGGGTATCGAGCTCTTGCATCTCGATGATCCGTCCCTCCTCCAGCGAGCGCTGCAGGGTGGGCGCGTTGGCCGGCCAGCAGCCGATGACCTGCACCGAGGGTGCAAGCGCGCGCAATGCAGCGCCAATGCCCGAGATCAAGCCGCCACCACCGACAGCGACGAAAACCGCGTCCAGATCCGGCGCCTGCTCGAACAGCTCCATGCCGATGGTGCCCTGGCCAGCGATGATCTGCGCGTCATTGTAGGGGGAGACGAAAGGCTTGCCCTGCAGATTGGCCTGGCGAGCCGCTTCAAGCTCGACCGACAGCGGGTCAGCGTCGAGTTCGATCACCTTGGCCCCCAGGCCGCGCATGGCCCGGATCTTCAGCGGCGAGGCGCTGCTGCTGACGTACACGGTGACCGGCACACCCAGCAATTGCCCGGCCAGTGCCAGGCCCTGCCCGTGATTGCCGGAAGAGGCGGTGATCACGCCAGCCTGACGCTGCGCAGGGTCGAGCAGGCGCAGCTTGTTGCTGGCCCCTCGGAATTTGAAGGAGCCGGTGTGCTGCAGGTGCTCGCACTTGAGATGGACATTGCAGCCGCTCTGGCGGGAAAGCCCCGGGCTGTGGCTGAGCGGCGTGACCGCCACCTGGGGGCGAAGGGCTTCATGGGCTTCGCGGATGGCGTGTGGCAGGGTGTCCAGGATGGTCATGGTGGCTCCTTGGGCGATGCGCAGGGGCAAACGCCACGATATAGAATTAAATTCTACCGTAGACTATTTTTCCACGCATTGAAAGCCTGTCGCTTGCCAGCGATGGCCTCAGCCTTGGCGCAACGCCTTCACATACTTGTATACCGTCGCCCGCCCCATCCCCAGCACGTTGGCCACGTAGTCATGGGCGCTCTTGCCACGGAACGCGCCCTCCCCGTGCAGCGCCTCGACCAACTGCCGCTTCTGCTCGCGGTCCAGCCCGCCCAGGCTCAATCCACGCGCCTGCAACCAGGCATGCAGGAAGGTGTTGATGCGCTCCTGCCAGTCGTCGCGGAACAACGCCTGCGGTTGCGGCAACAGGCGGCTGGCCTGGAAGAACGCCTCCAGCGCATCGCGCGCCTGCTCGAGAATCGAGACGTTGAGGTTGATGCAGATCAGCGCCTCGGGCTGGCCGCTGGCGTCGCGCATCACACTGCTGATCGAACGGATCTTCTGCCCGTTCCAGTTGAGCTTTTCATACGGCCCCAGGCGGGTGCTGTCATCGAGCTGGCTGGGCAGGTCGTCGAGCCCGGAATCATCGCCGAGCTGGCGCTTGGAAATGTTGTTGGCGATATGCACCACCGTCTGGCTGGCCAGGTCGTGCACCACCACTTCGGCATGCGGGAACAACAGGGCTGCGATGCCCTCGGCCATGGCGGCGTAGTTGCTGAAGCGGCTGGACGACATGAACGGGTCCTGGAGGGTGGTCATGGATAGCCGAGCACTTCGCGAATAGTGCGCAGGTGCTGGATGATCCACTGCTTGTCGATCGCACCCCAGTCGTGGATGCGGTAATGCCCGGCGTGGTTGCGCGCACCGCTCTGCTGCTCGAACTCGCAGACGATGTCCAGGTCTGCCAGGGCGGCGATGGTGTCCTGGGCCGTGCGTCGCGGCATACCCGTGGCTTCCATCAGCGCGGGCACGCTGGTGGCGGTCTGGCTGTCGATCAGCCAGGCCACGTAGAGGCGGCGATAGAAGCTGCTCTTGGTCTTGCTCACGTCCATGCTGGTGGGATCCTCATGCATTGCCTGGCAATTCGCGCCAGGTCAGGTAGACACGCAAGTCGAACTCCAGTTGATGGTAGTCCGGCTCCATGTGCTGGCACAGCTGGTAGAACGCCTTGTTGTGGTCGCGCTCACGCAGGTGCGCCAGCTCGTGTACCACGATCATGCGCAGAAACTGCGGCGCCGCGTCCTTGAACAGCGAGGCGATGCGGATTTCCTTCTTGGCCTTGAGGTTGCCACCCTGCACCCGCGACACCGCCGTGTTCAGGCCCAGGGCCCGGTGGGTGAGGTCGAGACGGTTGTCGTAGAGCACCTTGTCCAGCGGCGGCGCGCTGCGCAGGTATTGCTGGCGCAGGTCCTGGGCATAGAGGTACAGCGCCTTGTCGCTCTGCACCTCGTGGCGGGCGGGGTAGCGCTGCTGCAGGTAGCCGCCCAGGCGATCGCTGGCGATCATCTGACGGACCTGTTCCTGCAGGTGCGGGGGATAGGCTTGCAAGTAGCGTAGGGTGGTCATGGGGTGGGAGTTTACCGAATTGGCGGGGGCCTGTGGTTGGCAGGGCTGGCCCTTTCGCGGGCAAGCCCGCTCCTACAGGACGCAAAATTTGGCTAGGATGCAGTATTCACCCCCTGCTCGAAGCACTCACCATGCCCAAAGCCAGCAAGATCACCGACCCGTCCTACGAACTGATGGACGACCACGAAGGCCATTCGCTGATCTATCGCCAGCACGGCTTCCCGAGCCCGCTGGTGCGCTGGCACTTTCACAAGGAATACGAGCTGCACTTGATCGTCGCCAGCTCCGGCAAGGTGTTCATCGGCGACTACATCGGCAACTTCGCCCCGGGCACACTGTTTCTCACCGGGCCGAACCTGCCACACAACTGGATCAGCCAGGTGGCCGCCGACGAGGTCGTCGACACCCGCGACATGCTGGTCAATTTCACTGACGAAGTGCTCGAGCAAGGCAGCCAGGTGTTCTCCGAGCTCAACCAGCTGACGCCACTGCTGGCCCGCGCCAGTTATGGCATCGAATTCCGCGATCCGCGCCTGATCGCCGAGAGCCAGCAACTGATGCAACGTATCTCGCAAAGTGCCGGCATGACGCGCCTGGGATACTTTTTTATCCTCATGGAACAGTTGGCTGCCTGCGAGGACTACCAGTTGCTGTCCACCGTCACCTCCTCGCAGCTGGCCGACGAACACAACGTCGACCGCATCAACCGCGCGGTGGACTACATCTTCCAGCACTACGCCCAGGACCTGACCCAGAACGAGGTCGCCGAGCACCTGGGCATGACCCCCACCTACTTCTCGCGCTTCTTCAAGCAGGCCGCCGGGCGCGGCTTCGTCGAGTTCGTCAATCGCCTGCGGATCAGCAAGTCCTGTGAACTGCTGGCGCGCAGCGACCTGCCGGTGACCGAGGTGTGCTTCGAGTCCGGCTTCAGCAACCTGTCCAACTTCAACCGGCGTTTCCAGCAGCTCAAAGGCATGACACCGTCGGGCTACCGCAGCCTGGTCACCCAGCGCCTGACCGAGCAAAACCTTTAGTGAAACGCTTGAGCAGTGCATCGCACTGCCAATACCCCAGTGCAAAAAAGTATCGGCCTGCGTGCAGTCGAGGCTTTGTTGCGCTGGCGATGCAGGAGTGTAATCGGCAACCAGCGACACAAAAAAAACAATAGTGACTTCCGCGCCGCCCTGCGGTCCGGAAGAGGAGTTCAACGATGAACGACTCGATCAAGGCCTGCGTGGCCATTGCCTGTCTGAGCCTGCCGGTGTTTGCCCAGGCTGCCGAAACCCTGACCATTGCCACCGTCAACAACAACGACATGATCCGCATGCAGCGGCTGTCCAAGGTGTTCGAGGAGCAGCACCCGGACATCAAGCTCAAGTGGGTGGTGCTCGAAGAGAACGTCCTGCGCCAACGCCTGACCACCGATATCGCGACACAAGGCGGACAGTTCGACGTGCTCACCATCGGCATGTACGAAGCCGCGCTGTGGGGTGCCAAGGGTTGGCTGGAACCCATGAAAGACCTGCCTGCCGACTACCAGCTCGACGATATCTTCCCTTCGGTGCGCGACGGCCTGTCGGTCAAGGGCACGCTCTATGCCCTGCCCTTCTACGCCGAAGCCTCGATCACCTACTACCGCAAGGACCTGTTCCAGCAGGCCGGGCTGCAGATGCCCGAGCAACCGACCTGGACCCAACTGGGCGAATTCGCCGCCAAGCTCAACAAACCCGAGGCCGGCCAGTACGGCATCTGCCTGCGCGGCAAGGCCGGCTGGGGTGAGAACATGGCGCTGATCGGCACCCTGGCCAATGCCTTCGGCGCCCGTTGGTTCAACGAGCAGTGGCAGCCGGAGTTCACCGGCAGCGAGTGGACCAAGGCCCTGAACTTCTACGTCGACACCATGAAGCAGTACGGCCCGCCCGGCGCCTCCAGCAACGGCTTCAACGAGAACCTGGCGCTGTTCAACAGCGGCAAGTGCGCAATGTGGGTCGATGCCAGCGTCGCCGGCTCGTTCGTCACCGACAAGAGCCAGAGCAAGGTCGTCGACGACGTGGGCTTCACCTTCGCGCCGAAGGAGGTCACCGACAAGGGCGCGACCTGGCTGTACTCGTGGGCGCTGGCGATCCCCACCAGCTCCAAGTCCAAGGACGCCGCCAGGACCTTCAGCACCTGGGCCACCTCCCAGGCCTATGGCCAACTGGTCGCCGACAAGGAAGGCGTGGCCAACGTGCCGCCAGGCACCCGCGCCTCCACCTACAGCGAGGCCTACCTGCAGGCCGCACCGTTCGCCAAGGTCACGCTGGAGTCGCTGAAGAAGGTCGATCCCAACCACCCGACCCTCAAGCCCGTGCCCTACGTGGGTATCCAGCTGGTGACCATTCCTGAGTTCCAGGCCATCGGCACCCAGGTCGGCAAGCTGTTCTCCGCCGCCCTGACCGGCCAGATGAAGCCTGAACAGGCGCTGGCCGCCGCCCAGTCGTCCACCGAACGCGAGATGAAACGCGCCGGCTACCCCAAGTAGACCGCCCCTGGCCGCCAGCACGCCGCCCTCGGTGTGCCGGCGGCCGGCTGCTCGCCTCTTTCTGCCGAACACGGAGTCGTCATGAACACCTCGGCCCTCGACACCCCGACCCACGCCACCGCGCGCCCCGGCAAACGCCGCGTCGGCCCCGGCTGGTTCCTGGTCAGCCCTTCGGTGGCGCTGCTGCTGTTATGGATGATCGTGCCCCTGGGCATGACCCTGTATTTCTCGCTGATCCGTTACAACCTGCTGTATCCCGGCGAGAACGACTTCGTCGGCCTGGAGAACTTCAGCTTCTTCGTCACCGATGCCGGCTTCCTGCCCGGCGCCCTGAATACCCTGACCCTGGTCGGCAGCGTGCTGGCGATCAGCGTGGTGTTCGGCGTGCTCATCGCCGCGCTGCTGGAAGCGGGTGAGTTCTGGGGCCGCGGCGTGGTGCGCGTGCTGATGATCTCGCCGTTCTTCATCATGCCCACGGTCAGCGCGCTGCTGTGGAAGAACCTGATCTTCCACCCGGTGTCCGGGATCCTCGCGGCGGTCTGGCGCCTGTTCGGCGCCCAGCCGGTGGACTGGCTGGCGCACTATCCGTTGCTGTCGATCATCCTGATCGTGTCATGGCAATGGCTGCCGTTCGCCATCCTGATCCTGATGACGGCCATGCAGTCGCTGGACCAGGAGCAGAAGGAGGCCGCACGCCTGGACGGTGCAGGCCCGCTGGCGATCTTCTGGCACCTCACCCTGCCGCACCTGGCGCGGCCGATTGCCGTGGTGGTCATGATCGAAACCATCTTCCTGCTGTCGGTGTTCGCCGAGATCTTCACCACCACCAGCGGCGGGCCGGGCTATGAATCCACCAACCTCGCCTACCTGATCTACAACCAGGCGCTGCTGCAGTTCGACGTCGGCATGGCGTCGGCCGGTGGCCTGATCGCCGTGCTGATCGCCAACATCGCCGCCATCGTGCTGGTGCGCATGATCGGCAAGAACCTCACCGAGCGCAGCTGAGGAGCCCGCCATGCTGACACTCAAGCAAACCCGCCGCCTGCGCGATGCGCTGATCGGCCTGCTGTGCTGGGGCATTGCCCTGGCGATCTTCTTCCCGATCTTCTGGATGCTGCTGACCAGCTTCAAGACCGAACTCGACGCCTTCGCCACGCCGCCGCAGTTCATCTTCCACCCGACGCTGGAGAACTACCTGCACATCAACGAGCGCAGCGACTACTTCGCCTACGCCTGGAACTCGGTGCTGATCTCGTTCTCCGCGACCCTGCTGTGCATGCTGATCGCCGTGCCGGCAGCCTACTCCATGGCCTTCTTCGAGACCCGCCACACCAAGCGCACGCTGTTGTGGATGCTGTCGACCAAGATGCTGCCGCCAGTGGGCGTGCTGATGCCGATCTACCTGCTGGCCAAGCAGTTCGGGCTGCTCGATTCACGGCTGTCGCTGATCATCGTGTACACCCTGATCAACCTGCCGATCGTGGTGTGGATGGTGTACACCTACTTCAAGGACATCCCCGTCGACATCCTCGAAGCGGCGCGCCTGGACGGCGCCGGCACCTGGCAGGAAATCCTCCGCGTGCTGCTGCCGATCGCCCGTGGCGGCCTGGCCTCGACCGTGCTGCTGTCGCTGATCCTGTGCTGGAACGAGGCGTTCTGGTCGCTCAACCTGACCTCTTCGGCCGCCGCACCGCTGACCGCGCTGGTGGCCTCCTACTCAAGCCCCGAAGGCCTGTTCTGGGCCAAGCTTTCGGCCGTCTCGACACTGGCCTGCGCACCGATCCTGATCTTCGGCTGGATCAGCCAGAAGCAGCTGGTGCGCGGGTTGTCGTTCGGAGCGGTGAAATGAATACCCCCAACTACGCCATCCCTGTAGGAGCGGGCTTGCCCGCGAAGCAAACACTGCGGTGCATGGCACCGGCTAAGCCGGTGTTCGCGGGCGAGCCCGCTCCTACAGGATTCTGCAAAACCTCAATTTTTCCTGGCCACTGCACAGGTAACTCGACATGGCTGACCTGAAGATCCGCAATCTGCAAAAAGGCTTTGATGGCCACGCCATCATCAAGGGCATCGACCTGGACGTACACGACCGTGAGTTCGTGGTGTTCGTCGGGCCATCCGGCTGTGGCAAATCGACCCTGCTGCGGCTGATTGCCGGCCTCGAAGAGGTGAGCAGCGGCAGCATCACCCTCGATGGCGTCGACATCACCGACACCGCTCCGGCCAAGCGCAACCTGGCCATGGTGTTCCAGACCTACGCCCTGTATCCGCACATGACCGTGCGCAAGAACCTGTCGTTCGCCCTGGACCTGGCGGGCGTGGCCAAGGCCGAGGTCGCCAGCAAGGTCGACAACGCCGCGCGCATCCTCGAGCTGCAACCGATGCTCGAGCGCAAGCCGCGCCAGCTCTCCGGCGGCCAGCGCCAGCGGGTGGCAATCGGCCGGGCGATCGTGCGCAACCCGAAGATCTTCCTGTTCGACGAGCCGCTGTCCAACCTCGATGCTGCCCTGCGCGTGCAGATGCGCCTGGAGCTGTCGCGCCTGCACAAGGAACTGGCCGCGACCATGATCTACGTGACCCACGACCAGGTCGAGGCGATGACCCTGGCCGACAAGGTGGTGGTGCTCAACGCCGGTCGTATCGAGCAGGTCGGCTCGCCGCTGGAGCTGTACCACCATCCGGCCAACCTGTTCGTCGCAGGCTTCCTCGGCACACCGAAGATGGGCTTTTTGCGCGGACACCTGAGCCGCAACCAGGGCAACCAGTGCGAGGTCGCCCTCGAGTGCGGCGCCCGCATCGCCCTGCCGCTGTGCGCAGGTGAACTGACCACCGGCAGCCAGATCACCCTGGGCATCCGCCCGGAGCACCTGAGCATCAGCCGCAGCGGTCACGGTGAACAGGGTTCGCTGCAGGTCACCGCCGATGTCAGCGAGCGCCTGGGCAGCGACAGCTACTGCCACGTGCGCAGCGCCTCCGGCGAGATGCTCACCGTGCGGGTGCGCGGCGATTTCGCGCCCGAGTACGGCGAGCAACTGGAACTGAGCTTCGATCCGGCGCACTGCCATCTGTTCGACAGCACCGGCAAGGCCCTGGACAAACGACTGCAACAGGCGGCCTGAGCCGTCTTCAAGGATTTCTCGATGAAACTCAACCAGCGCAATCTCGACAAGCTGCCCGCCCCGGTCGCCCGCCCCACCTATGACCCAGCGCAGCTGCGCCAGGGCATCGTGCACATCGGCGTCGGCGGCTTTCACCGCGCCCACCAGGCCGCCTATACCGACGCCCTGATGAACCGCGGCGAAGCCCTCGACTGGGCGATCTGCGGCGCCGGCCTGCGCAGCGAAGACCGCACCATGCGCGACGCCCTGGCCAGCCAGGATCACCTCTACACCCTGTTCGAACTGGGCGAAAAACCCAACACCGAGGTGCGCGTGATCGGTGCCATCAGCGGCATGCTGCTGGCCGAAAGCGACAGCCAGGCGCTGCTCGACAAACTTGCCGACCCTGCAGTCCGTATCGTCTCGCTGACCATCACCGAAGGCGGCTACTGCATCGACGACAGCACGGGCGAGTTCCTCGAGAACCTGCCGCTGATCCAGCACGACCTGGCCAGACCTGACCAGCCGCACAGCGTATTCGGCTTTCTCTGCGAGGCCCTGCGCCGTCGCCGCGAGGCCGGCACCCCGGCGTTCACGGTGATGTCCTGCGACAACCTTCCACACAACGGCGACGTGGCGCGCAAGGCACTGCTGGCCTTCGCCCACCTGCTCAACCATGACCTGGCCCAGTGGATCGCCCGGCACGTCAGCTTCCCAAATGCCATGGTCGATCGCATCACACCGATGACCAGCGACGAACATCGCCGCCAGTTGGCCGAGCGCCATGGTGTAGAGGACGCCTGGCCGGTGGTCTGCGAGCCGTTCCTGCAGTGGGTGCTGGAAGACAAGTTCGTCAGCGGTCGCCCGGCCTGGGAGAAGGTCGGCGTGCAGTTCACCGACGACGTCACGCCCTATGAAGAGATGAAGATCAAACTGCTCAACGGCAGCCACCTGGCGCTGACCTACCTGGGCTTCCTGCAGGGTTATCGCTTCGTCCACGAGACCCTCGCCGACGACCTGCTGCGCCGCTACATGCGCAACTTCATGGACCAGGACGTCACGCCGCAACTGGCGCAGGTGCCAGGCATCGACCTTACGCACTACAAGGACAGCCTCACCGAGCGCTTCTCCAACCGCGCCATCGCCGACCAGTTGGAGCGGGTGTGTTCGGACGGCTCGTCGAAGTTTCCCAAGTTCATCGTACCCACCGCCAACCGCCTGATTGCCGATGGCAAGCCGCTGGAGCGCGTGGCGCTGGTAGTCGCAGCCTGGGCGCTGTACCTGGGCGGCAAGGATGAAAAGGGCAATGTCTACAGCATTCCCGATCCGCGCGCAGCACAGTGCCAGGCCCGTGTCGTCCAGCGCGAAGGCCTGGCGGCCCGGGTGCTCGGCGATGAAGCGATCTTCGGCACGGCGATCCCCAACTCACGGGCCTTCGTCGACGCCTTCGAGCGCCTGTACGACAGCTTGCGTGAAGTCGGCGTGGGTGAAACCCTGCGCCGGGTACTGGGCGACTGAGACGGAGCGCAGCAATGATGGAAGGACTGTTCCTCGGCATCGACTGCGGCACCCAGGGCACCAAGGCCCTGGTGCTCGACGCAGACAGCGGTCGCGTACTGGGGCTGGGCAGCGCGGCACATGCGGCGCCGCAGGGCGACCACGGCCGCCGTGAACAGGATCCGGCAGACTGGCTGCAGGCCCTGCGCACGGCGGTGGCCAATGCCCTCGCTGACGCCGGGGTCGGGGGCCATGCCATCCGCGCACTGGCCGTCTCTGGCCAGCAGCACGGCCTGGTGATGCTCGATGACCAAGGCCAGGTGCTGCGCCCGGCCAAGCTCTGGTGCGACACCGAAACCACTACGGAAAATGACGAACTGCTGGCCGCCCTCGGCGGCGCCGCAGGCTCGCTGGAGCGCCTGGGGCTGGTGGTCGCGCCGGGCTATACGCTGTCCAAGCTGCTGTGGAGCCAGCGCCATCATCCAGACCTGTTTGCCCGCGCCGCACACCTGCTGCTGCCCCACGATTACCTCAACCACTGGCTCACCGGCCGTGCCTGCAGCGAACCGGGCGACGCCTCGGGCACCGGCTACTACGATGTGCGCAAACGCACCTGGGCCGCCGATGTGCTGGCGCTGATCGAGCCCGGCAAGCGCCTGCTGGCGGCACTGCCCGAGCTGGTCGAGTCCGGCGACTGCATCGCCACCCTGCAGCCCTCGGCAGCCCGGGCGCTGGGCCTGGACACCGGCGCATGGGTGGCAAGCGGTGGGGGCGACAACATGCTCGGCGCCATCGGCACCGGCAACATTCGCCCCGGCATGATCACCCTCAGCCTGGGCACCTCCGGCACCCTGGCCGCACACCTCGACCAGCCACACGTCAGCCCCCACGGTGAAGTCGCGACTTTCTGCGGCTCATCCGGCGGCTGGCTGCCGCTGATCTGCACCATGAACCTGACCAGCGCCTGCGCCCTGGTGCAAGACCTGCTGCAACTGGACCTGGCTGCGTTCAGCGACCTCGCCGCACTCGCCCCTGTCGGTGCCGACGGTTTGTTGCTGCTGCCGTTCTTCAATGGCGAGCGCGTGCCCGCACTGCCCGAGGCCAGTGCCAGCCTGCACGGTATGACCAGCAGCAACCTGACCCGTGCCAACCTCTGCCGGGCGGTGCTCGAAGGCACCTGTTTCAGCCTGCGCTACGGGCTCGACCTGCTGCGCGCCAGCGGCCTGCAGGGCCAGGAGATCCGCCTGGTCGGCGGCGCGGCGAAAAGCCCGCTGTGGCGCCAGACACTCGCCGACCTGCTCGGCCTGCCGGTGGTGTGCCCGCGCCAGACCGAAGCCGCCGCCCTGGGTGCTGCGATCCAGGCTGCCTGGAGCCTGGGCCGCAAGCTCGGCGAAGGTGACAGCCTGGAGGCTCTGTGCCAGCGCTGCGTCGAACTCGACGAAAGCACGCGCACCACACCCCGGCCCGCGCAACGGGCGGCCTACGAAACCGCCTATCAACGTTACCTTTCGCATCTGCCTGCACACTGATCGCAGGTATCCTGCCCGCTTACTTCGTTTCGGAGAATTTCATGTACCTGGTCTGTGGCGAAGCCCTGTTCGATGTGTTCAGCCTGGATAACAGCCCACGCAGCAACGAGTTGGGCTTCAAGGCGATTGCCGGCGGCTCGCCGTTCAACGTCGCGGTCGGCCTGCGCCGGCTGGGCGTGGATTCGGCGCTGTTCGGCGGGCTGTCCAGCGACTACCTCGGCGCACGCCTGCGTCGGGTGCTGGAAGAGGAAAAGGTCGATTGCAGTTACCTGGTGACCAGCGATGCACCGACCACCCTGGCCATGGTCGGGCTGGATGCGAGCGGCTCGGCGCAGTACCAGTTCCGTGGCGAAGGTTGCGCCGACCGGCAGGTGCGCCTCGAACACCTGCCGCTGCTCGGTGACCAGGTCCGTGGGCTGCACGTGGGCTCCTACACCCTGGTGGTCACACCCGTGGCAGACACCTTGCTGGCACTGGTGCAGCGCGAAAGCGCACACCGGCTGATCAGCCTCGACCCCAACGTACGCCTCAACCCGCAGCCCGACGTGGCGTTGTGGCGACGCCAGGTGCAAGCCTTCGCGGCCCACGCCCACCTGATCAAGGCCAGCGAGGAAGACCTCGCGCTGCTCTATCCGGACCGTGCGCCGGCCGAGGTGGCCCGTGGCTGGCTGAACGACCGCTGCCGACTGGTGTTCGTCACCCACGGTGCAGACGGCGCCAGCGTGCATTGCGCGCACGGCTCGTGGACACGACCGGCAGATGCCTCGCTGGCAGTGAAAGACACCGTGGGCGCTGGCGATACCTTCCAGGCTTCGGTGCTGACCTACCTCGCCCGCATGGGTGCCGACAGCCCTGCAGGGCTGGCGACACTGGAGCGGGAAACGATCGATGGCATGCTGGGCTTTGCCATTCGTGCGGCGGCGATCACCTGCTCGCGAGTTGGGCCGGATTTGCCGTTTGCGGATGAGTTGTAGCCAGTACCAAAACGCTACTGCCGGAACCATGACTACCGAGATTTTCGACTTGACGCAGATGCTGGTTGATGTGCGATCGACTTCGGGGTGTACCTACGCCATGCATCCTTGTTGGATATCCAAGGTGCGGGTACCGGTCGGCCACCCAACGAGAACAACGTCTTGGTTTCAAGCCGCGGCCAGTTCCTTTTGACATAGCGCAGCTCACTGGAGGTGACAGACCGCCCGGCGCCGCGTGTCTTGTCTATAACGGCATCAAGATCAATACCATCCAAAATGAAATGCAACGTAGCGCTGTCGTGGCTCGCCACCAACTCGATACCAGCCTTGCTCCCTCTCTTCCACAATAGCTGTGGGCCGCTGTGCGCATCCAGCCAGGTATGAAAATCCTCTTTGCCCCAACCTAGCCGAACCTCCGTGTACACATTCAAAATATCGAATCGCGGGTGTTTCTTGAGAACGGCAATGTACTCGGGCCACAACGAGTAACCGGGATACCGGGAAGCGGCAGCGTCGAGCATTGAATGCTCTGGTCTTATCTTTTTACTGAGCTCACGGCCCGTAAATTTATGGCCATGATCACCAGAGTCCTTCGCCAACGCCAAATCCTTTATAGTTGTTGCGACTGCCAAATTGTATTGATCGATAGAAAATCCATAAGGACCAAACTCCCAGTTTATACCTATCGTATTTTTTAAGTATTGATCACGATACGATCTTAATCCGAAGTTCAACTCAAACTTATTTGAGCTCACCCCCCCGCCAAACTCAATCCCCCCCTCGTTGGTCATCAACCCAGCAACATCACGGAACATTATCGGGTTGTTTCTGGTCATTCGAAAAATATTGATACCGTCAACAGTACCCGCAGGATCGGGATTTAACCATCGCCCCACCCACGGCTGGTAATAGCGGTACCCGTAGTAATAAAGCCCTGTAACATCCCGCTCCCGCCCCGAATAGCGAACCGTCTTGTACTCCACCTCTATGCGATGACGCCCCGCCAGAATCGCCGTTCCCCCATAGGGGTAATATTCTTCGAGGCTGATGACACTGCCCTCGCCATTGAGCTCCAGTCCGACACTGCCGATCAGGTTGTCATAGCCAAAACGTACCTGGTCGTTATCGATCCCCTCCGGTTTACCGGCCTCCCAGCGCAACGCCCGCACCTGGGCGCGCCCTGCCTCGCCCATCACCACCATGTGCAGACTTTCCCGCACGGCGCCGTCGACCGTCGTGATACGCAGCTCAAGCCCCGGCAGATACAGCGTGCGTTGCACCTTCAGTGATCCACCTTGCTGCTGATGACTCACCTTGAGCACACGCTGCCTGCCAGCATCGTAGCGATAGCTTTCCTGAGTACCGCCTGCAACCCTGCGTAACTCACCGCGTGCAGTCCACTCAAGCGGCTGCCCCGGCAGCAGCACACGCTGCTCGCCACCTGCGCTGAACAGCACCTCGACCTTGGCCGGGTCGCTGGCCAAAACGCTCGACACGCCGCGATTACTGCGCTGGCTGACGGTGATTGCAGTGACGTAGTTGTTGTTCGTGGCCGGCGCACTATGACGGACATGCGTGAGATTGCCCGCGCTGTCGTAGGTATAACTCCGGGTGTAGAGGGTATAGGCCGAATCATCCACCGGCAGCGGCACCAGCACGCCTGGCAGGTGATTGCCCTGCTGCCCGGCATTGGCCATCTCACGGCCGCTGGCGAAGACCAGTTGGTACAGGCTGTCGTAGCGGTACTCGCTTTGCGCGCTGATCTTCTGGTTGCGCCAGAAGCGCGTCGGCTCGGCGTCGTTGGCCAGCCCAACGACGTTACCGACCGGGTCATAGCGATAGTGCAGGTCCTGCAATCGCTGGCCTTCGCTGGTCTGGCGAGTGGTCCGCACGGTCGCCAGGCGCAGGGTCGTCGGTTCGTAGGTGTACACAGTGACGATGCCGTTGCCATGCACCTCGTGCTGCTTGCGCCCTCCCGCCGAGTAACTCGCCGACCTGACGATCTCACGCTCTGGCGTACCTTCGAGCGTTAACCAGCTGGCCGCCAGGACGCCTGCCACATCGTAGGCGCTTCGCTGCTGATGGCCTGCGCAATCCAGCGCCGTGAGCCCCTTGCCGGTGGCGTCTACGTGGCTACGGGTCGTGTAGCGCTGATCATCCAGCAGTGCGTCCCAGGCCTCAGCAGCCTCACCTTGCCAGTTAACTTGCACCGCATCGTCGTCGCCACCCTTCAGCAGCTTGCGCTGCACACAGAGGGCTGCGCCGCCGAGGGCGTTGGCGAGGGTAGAAACGCACCCGGCCGGGTCGTAGTGAACGATCCGGGTGCCCGCCAGATTAAGGGCTTTCTCCTGCGGCTCATTGCCGCCATACAACACCCGCTCACGGGTACGAGGGGTATCACCGGCAACCTGCTCGCTCACCGCCAGCAGACGCCCAGGCAAATCGACCGGCTCATAGCGCAAGGTACGGGTCACGGCTTCAGCGAAATTGCCCTGTCCATCCAGCGTCCTGCCAATACGGCTCACCGAGAACAGGTCACGTCTGGCTGCGTCTTTCAGATCGAGGCTCACGCCCGCATCGACGCTTTGCGTGCGTATCACCTGAGCTGTCAGATCATGCCGATGAATGAAGTTGGCAAGGCCTGCGCCATGCAACCGTGGGTCGGTGATCTGCGCCAGTCGGCCGGCCGGACTGAACACCTGCCGCGTGATACGCGTATCGGCGGCATCCAGCAGCGAAGCACGCTGATACTCGATCTCGCGCACCGTTTGGCCGCGGTTGTCGAGGACCTTGATCGAGGGCGTCTGCTGGAACAGTGCGCTGCTCACAACCTGTACACCTGCGGGTCATGACTGGAGAGACGACAGTCGCTCATCATGAGCCGAACGGGCAACTGGCAGTTCTATCAGGTCTGGGGAGTGGTTGATCGGGTCGGCACCCACGGATACACCGTCGGAAAACCACGCGCATCCCTCGCCGTCATCGGCCGTGCAACCAGGAAACCCTGCACGTAGGCGCAGCCGCTGTCGCGCAGCCACTGCGCCTGAACGTCGGTTTCCACGCCCTCGGCGATCACCGTGATGCCATAGGCGGCGCACAGCGCGATGACGCTGCGCGCCAGCGCCGCATCGACCTTCGAATCGGGCAGGCGTGCCACCAAGTGGCGGTCGAGCTTCAGGGTGTCGATCGGCAGGTCGCGCAGCATGCGCAGCGAGCAATCTCCGGCGCCGAAGTCGTCCAGCGCCACGCGTACGCCCAGCTCGCGCAAACGCTTGACCTGCTTGGCAGCCGCGTCGATGTCATACATCAATGAGGTTTCCGCCACCTCCACTTCCAGTTGTGCAGGCTCCAGGCCGTGCTCCTGGATCGCCCGCCGCAGTTCATCGACCAGGTTCGGCTGGGTGAACTGCGCGCGGCTCAGGCTGATGCCCAGCACCACATCGTCGGCGAATACCTGGCGCCATTCGTGACGCTGGGCCGCGCCCTTGCTGTAGATCCAGCTCGCCAGCCGATGGATGAGGCGCGCTTCTTCCAGCAGCGGAATGAACAGCCCCGGCGGCACATCGCCAACACTGGGGTGCCGCCAGCGCAGCAGCGCCTCGAAGCCACGCAGACGTCCGTCGGCAAATCCCACCTGCGGCTGGTAGACCAAGGTGAAGTCCTTTTGCTCGATGGCAGTGCGCACACTATCCTCGAGCATCAGCCGCGAACGCGCGCGGCCGTTGAGCTCCTGGTCATAGAAGCGATACTGCTGGCGCCCGGCGCGCTTGGCGGCATACATCGCCGCATCGCCAGCGCGCAGCAGGCCTTCGACGGTGGCACCGCAATCAGGGTAGGTGGCGATGCCGATACTGACCCCAAGACTGACATCCTGGCCGTCAACCTGCGGGCAACTGGACATGCGCTCGATCAGGGCCTCGGCGTACCGGCCGGTCTGCTCCGCATAGGGCAAGCCGTCGAACAACGCGGTGAACTCATCACCGCCCATACGCCCAAGCATCGCCTGGCTGCCCAGGCAGTCCTTGAGTTGCTCGGCGACCCAGCGCAGGACCCGGTCGCCCGCTTCGTGACCCAAGGAATCGTTGATTCGCTTGAAACCATCCAGATCCATGTACATCAAGGCCTGGACCTTGCCGGGCCGTTCGTTGCGCAGCAACGCACCTTCTGCCGTCTGGTAGAAACCGCGGCGGTTGAGCAAGCCAGTCAGCGGGTCGGTCACCGCCTGGTGTTCCAGTTGCTGGTGCAGGCTGCGCACCACCGACATGTCCAGTACGGTCACCACCATGGCCTTCTGTTCAGCGGGCAGCGGCGCACACGACAGCGCTACCGGAACCAGCGGCCCCTCGGGCGGACGCAACTGGGCATCGTGCACGCGGAAGATCTGCCGCCCCAGATAGGCCTGGTAGAAGTCCGAGTCGCGCCACGACGCAGCGCTGGGCAGTTGGATCAGGTCCAGGAGATGGGCGCCCTGCAGTTTGTCCACCGACATCTGCAGCAGACGCGAGATAGCAGGGTTGGCAAAGCTGATATCACCCGCCTCGTCGACCACCAGGATACCCTCGGCGGCGTTCTCAAGAATCGAGGCATTGAATGCGCGGGCCGACTCCAGCTCACGACTCAACCGCTGCAGCATGCGGCGGTTGCGCTGCTGTTCGAGCAGGGCCTGCACCTTGGGCTTGAGGATCTGCGGATCGAAGGGCTTGAACAGGTAGTCCACCGCGCCACTGGCATAGCCCTTGAGCACGGCAGCTTCGGACTGCTCGTTGGCGGTAAGGAAGATGATCGGGGTAAGGCGCGTGCGTTGGCTGCCGCGCATCAAGCGGGCGACCTCAAAGCCATCCATCTCGGGCATCTGTACATCGAGCAGGACCAGGTCCACTTCGTGTTCCAGCAAGGTGCTCAGTGCTTCCATCCCTGAGCCTGCGGTGAGTACTTGCCAATCCTGCCGGGCTAGCAAAGCCCGCATGCTGATCAGGTTTTCCGGGTAGTCATCGACCACCAGCAGCACTGAGCTGCCTTGCGGTGCCGCGGGTTGAGCTCCATCCATGCCGCTTCTCTTGTCCGACCGACTTCGTCTTGTAATTGGATCCGATTCTCTACTCTAGACGCGACTTTGCAGGACGCAATGCAATCAGTTCGCTATCAATGGATAAACTGAAAATAGCCGACTAATGGTCACTGCGCTTTGCGATCATTTCACAGGCGAAAAAAAACCCGCATTTCTGCGGGTTTCTTCAGTGCCATCAGCGGATCAGTTGACCTTTGCGGCCAGCTCGCCCTTGGCGTAACGCAGGTACATCTCATCCAGCGAAACCGGCTTGATCTTCGACGCGTTGCCAGCGGTACCGAAAGCTTCGTAACGCGCGATGCAGATGTCACGCATGGCTTCGACAGTCTTGGCGAAGTACTTGCGCGGGTCGAACTCGGACTTGTTCTGCTCCAGGAAGCGACGGATCGCGCCAGTGGAGGCCAGACGCAGGTCGGTGTCGATGTTGACCTTGCGCACGCCGTGCTTGATGCCTTCGACGATCTCTTCGACCGGCACGCCGTAGGTTTCTTTGATGTCGCCGCCGAACTCATTGATGATCGCCAGCCAGTCCTGCGGAACCGACGAGGAACCGTGCATCACCAGGTGAGTGTTGGGGATACGCTGGTGGATCGCCTTGATGCGGTCGATCGCCAGGATGTCGCCGGTCGGCGGCTTGGTGAACTTGTAGGCGCCGTGGCTGGTGCCGATGGCGATGGCCAGGGCATCGACCTGGGTCTTCTTGACGAAGTCAGCAGCCTCTTCCGGGTCGGTCAGCATCTGGCTGTGGTCCAGGATGCCTTCGGCGCCGACGCCGTCTTCTTCACCGGCCTGGCCGGTTTCCAGGCTGCCCAGGCAGCCCAGCTCGCCTTCCACCGACACACCGCAGGCGTGGGCGAATGCCACGGTCTGCTGGGTGACGCGCACGTTGTATTCGTAGTCGGACGGGGTCTTGCCGTCTTCACGCAGCGAGCCGTCCATCATGACCGAGCTGAAGCCCAGCTGGATCGAGCGCTGGCACACGTCAGGGCTGGTGCCGTGGTCCTGGTGCATGCACACCGGGATGTGCGGGAATTCTTCGATCGCCGCCAGGATCAGGTGACGCAGGAAGGGAGCACCGGCGTACTTGCGGGCACCGGCGGAGGCCTGGACGATGACCGGAGAGTCGGTCTTGTCGGCGGCTTCCATGATGGCGCGCATCTGCTCGAGGTTGTTGACGTTGAAAGCTGGAACGCCGTAGCCGAACTCGGCGGCGTGGTCCAGCATCTGGCGCATGCTAATGAGTGCCATTGTGTATCTCTCTCCCGACAAGCGTCGTTGTTTCGTGCAAGCCTGCCGCAGGGGCGGTTGCTGTTCAAGTAGTTGTGGACCACCGTCGCGGTCCGGCCAATCACGGCGCCTTGCAGCCCCGCCCAATCAGATCGTTGGTCGCTTCCCAGTACACCAGGCCTTCATTACCCTTGGTGTGGAAGGCGAGCACGCCATCGCTGTACAGCGCGCCCGAGGCGCCGGGCTCGGCCTTGAGCCGGTAGACCTGGTCAGCGCCGCCGAGGCGGACATCGACCGACTGCTGCGAAGCATCGGCGAAGCGCCACAGCACTTCGGCCTGGCTGTCGCAGACCCAGCGGGTCCAGTTGTCCGTCGCGGCAGGTCGCGACGGTTGTAGCAGGGAGCAGCCTGCCAGGGTCGCCAGGGCCAGTACGGCCAGCAGCGCTTTCATTGAGTATCCTCGCTTCGAAGGCCGCACCACAGACCTTCTGTTCAAGACCACAAAACAGCCCATCGGTTGCCCGCTGTCCGATCAAGGGCAGCCGGGCGCCTTGCGCTGGTGTTCTTCGTCGTACTTCTCCAGCCCGTCCGGCCCCAGGCGCTTGTTGATCACCGGCACCGTCTCCGCCTGCCACTGCGACTGGTAACAGCCGCCCTTGGGCTCACGTGCCGGTTCGCTGTCGGGGGCGCCGCCGCTGGAGCAGGCCCCCAAAAACAAGGCCACGATCATCACAGGCAATTGCTTGACCATCAGGTCGCTCCCTTTGCCAGGCGCCGTCACTATCAGGCCTTGGCCCGTTCTTCCAGGATTGCCACGGCAGGCAGGACCTTGCCCTCGACGAACTCGAGGAACGCACCGCCACCGGTAGAAATGTAGGAGATATCAGCGCCGACGCCATACTTGTCGATGGCCGCCAGGGTGTCGCCGCCACCGGCGATGGAGAACGCGGCGCTTTCGGCGATGGCCTTGGCCAGCACTTTAGTGCCGTTGCCGAACTGGTCGAACTCGAATACACCGACCGGGCCGTTCCACAGGATGGTCTTCGACGACTTCAGCAGCTCGGCGAAGTTGGCGGCGGTCTGCGGGCCGATATCCAGGATCATGTCGTCGGCGGCCACGTCAGCAATGGCCTTGACGGTGGCTTCGGCGCTCTCGGCGAATTCCTTGGCAACGACCACATCGACCGGCAGCGGTACGCTGACCTTGGCGGCGATGGCCTTGGCGGTCTCGACCAGGTCTGGCTCGTACAGCGACTTGCCGACCGGGTGCCCGGCAGCGGCGAGGAAAGTGTTGGCGATACCACCACCGACGATCAGCTGGTCGCAGACGGTCGACAGGCTGTTGAGCACGTCGAGCTTGGTCGAGACCTTGGAGCCGGCAACGATGGCTGCCATGGGTTTGGCCGGCGCCTTCAGGGCCTTGCCCAGGGCGTCCAGCTCGGCCGCCAGCAGCGGGCCAGCGGCAGCGACCTTGGCGAACTTGGCCACACCGTGGGTGGAACCCTCGGCGCGGTGGGCGGTGCCGAAGGCGTCCATGACGAACACGTCGCACAGGGCGGCGTACTTCTGCGCCAGCTCGTCGGCGTTCTTCTTCTCGCCCTTGTTGAAACGTACGTTTTCGAACAGCACCACCTCACCGGCCTTGACCTCGACGCCGTCGAGATAGTCGGCGACCAACGGTACTGCGCGGCCCAGGGCCTTGCTCAGGTAGTCGGCGACCGGCTTGAGGCTGTTTTCCTGGGAGAACTCGCCCTCGGTCGGACGGCCCAGGTGCGAGCAGACCATCAGCGCGGCGCCCTTCTCCAGGGCCAGCTTGATGGTCGGCAGCGCTGCCAGGATACGCGCATCGCTCGTTACCACACCGTCCTTCACAGGCACGTTGAGGTCTTCGCGGATCAGTACGCGCTTACCTTGCAGGTCGAGGTCGGTCATCTTCAACACGGTCATGAATGCAGTCCTTCAGGGCTGTTTGCTGCGGGTTTGGTGGACGACGTGCAGATAATGTTCGGCAACGTCGAGCATACGGTTGGCGAACCCCCATTCGTTGTCGAACCAGGCCAGCAGGTTCACCAGGCGGGGGCCTGAGACGCGGGTCTGGCTGGCATCGACGATGGCCGAGTGCGGGTCATGGTTGAAATCACAGCTGGCGTGCGGCAGTTCGGTGTAGGCCAGCAGGCCTTTGAGCGGGCCGTCCAGCGCCGCCTCGCGCAGCACCCGGTTGACCTCGGCAGCCGTAGTGTCACGGGCAGTCTGCAGGGTGATGTCCAGGCACGAGACGTTGACGGTCGGCACACGTACCGCTTTGGCCTGGATTCGCCCGGCAAGTTCCGGCAACAGGCGCTCGATGCCGCGCGCCAGACCAGTGGACACCGGGATCACCGACTGGAACGCCGAACGGGTACGGCGCAGGTCTTCGTGGTGGTAGGCGTCGATCACCGGCTGGTCGTTCATCGCCGAGTGGATGGTGGTGATCTGCACGTACTCGATACCGAACGCCTGGTCCAGCACGCGCAACAGCGGCACGCCGCAGTTGGTGGTGCAGGACGCGTTCGAGACCAGCAGCTCGTCACCGGTCAGGCGGTCCTGGTTGATACCGTAGACCACCGTGGCATCGATGTCCGCCTCGCTGGCCATCGGCTGCGAGAACAGCACGCGCGGCGCGCCGGCGTCGAGAAAACGCTGGCCATCGGCGCGGGTGTTGTAGGCACCGGAGCACTCCAGCACCAGGTCGATGCCCAGGGCGGCCCAGTCGATGCCTTCAGGGGTGGCGCTGCGCATGACTTTCACGCAGTCGCCATTGATATGCAGACAGTCGCCGTCGACCTTCACCTCGCCGGGGAAACGCCCGTGGGTGGAGTCGAAGCGCGTCAGGTACTCCAGGCTGGCCTGGTCGGCCAGGTCGTTCAACGCAACGATCTCGAAACCTGCCTTCGCCCCTCGCTCGAACAGTGCGCGCAGGACACAGCGGCCAATGCGGCCGTAACCGTTGAGTGCAACTTTGTAGGGACGCTGGGGCATTCGGGACTCACGTGGCTAGTGCGTTGAACGGCCATCGCGGGACAAGCCCGCTCCTACAGAGCACTACACATGCGCTGTAGGAGCGGGCTTGTCCCGCGATCG
>NZ_JBNFMU010000094.1:0-10924 GCF_049942315.1 Pseudomonas wayambapalatensis | reverse complement strand
CTGTAGGAGCGGGCTCGTCCCGCGATAGGGCCCTCGAAACTCACACGTGTCGAGGGCTCAACTCGATAACGCAGCAGCGCCCCGATACCTCGACCTCGAGCAAGCCCGCGTTACCACTGAGCTGCAGGCAGTCATACAACCCAAGCACCGACTCCTGCCCCTGGATCGCAACGTGCAAGTCCGCCTCGGCACTGAACACCAGCACGGTCTCGGCCGCACTGAACAGGCGGGTGCCAGCGCCAAACCACTGCAACCGCGCCCCGTACCGGTTTGGCGCATAGATCAGGTTGAAGTCGCGGATCGGGCCACCCTGAAGCGTGCAGGCCACCTGGCTCTCGCCACTGAACGCAAAGGCATCGAACGGTAGCAGCGGCCGGCTTTCGTGACCGTCCACCGACAGGCGCATGCCATCGCCCTGCAGCACGGTGATGATCCGCTGGTAACCGGTGAAACTGGAAAAGCCGCCGGAGGCCTCGATATCGGCGATCGACAGGCGCCAGCCGAACCCGTCCAGGCCAACGCCCGCATCGCGGGTGATCTCTTCGGTGGACCCACCACCGTTCTTCCAGGGCATGCGCGGATAATCGCGGGCACGCAACAACTGCAACTGGCTCATTTGCTGAAACGTCCTTCCAGGCGATGACGGGAACCGGGGTGAATCAAGCGCGCGGCGGTGACCGGCTGGCGGCCCGACCAGGTACGCCGGCGAATCAGCAGGCACGGCTCGCCACGCTCGATCTGCAGCAGCTTGCATTCGTCAGGCTCAGCCAGGATCGCTTCGACCACGTGCTCGCCTTCGGTCAGCGGGGCGACCTGGGACAGATAGGCGTAGGGCGTCTGCCGGGTGAAGTCCTGCTTGAGGTAGTCTGGCGCGATCAGTGCATTGACGTAGCGGTCCTCGATCTGCACCGGCACGCCGTTTTCGTAATGCACGATCAGCGAATGGAACACCCGCTGGCCTTCGCGCATGTCCAGCGCCAGGGCACGCTCGGAGCCGGCAGGCTCTTCGGCCAGGACGATCACCTGACAGCGGTGCTGATGCCCGCGCCCGGCGATCTCGTCGGCGATGTTGTTGACTTCGAACAGCGCCGAGCGGGTCTTGGGTTCGGCGACGAAAGTCCCGACGCCCTGCATGCGGACCAGCAGGCCCTCGGCGGTCAGCTCGCGCAGGGCGCGGTTGATGGTCATGCGGCTGAAGCCCAGTTGGCTGACCAGCTCGCTTTCCGACGGGACGCGATGATGGGGCGGCCAGCTGCCGTTTTCGATCTGCTGGACGATCATCTGCTTGACCCGCGCATACAGCGGCGCCGGCCCTTCGCCCATCTGGGCCACCAGCGCGGAGACGGAAGGTGTCGGCACGGCTATGCATCCTTGTGCAATTTGATTGACGGTAGCTTGCCGCAGTTTACCCGGCAGGCAAACGTCTGTATATGTATATACAAATAACGATACAGGATGACCGAGTGATGTCCGCCTACTTCGCCGAACGTGCCCTGCTGCCTTCAGGCTGGGCCAGCAATGTCCGCCTTGAGGTGTCCGCCGACGGGCGGCTCGAAAAAATAGACGCGAACGCCAGTGCCGAAGGCGCCGAGCGCCTGGCCGGCCCGCTGCTGCCGGGCATGCCCAACCTGCATTCCCACGCCTTCCAGCGCGCCATGGCAGGCCTGGCGGAGGTGGTCGGCAACCCCAACGACAGTTTCTGGACCTGGCGCGACCTGATGTACCGCCTGGTCGGCCTGATCACTCCCGAGCAATTGCAGGTCATCGCCCGCCAGCTGTACATCGAGATGCTCAAGGCCGGCTACACCTCGGTGGCCGAATTCCACTACATGCACCATGACAACACCGGCAAGCCCTACGCCGATCCCACCGAGCTATCCCGCCAGATCAGCGCCGCGGCGAGCGCCAGCGGCATCGGCCTGACGCTGCTGCCGGTGCTGTACTCCCACTCCGGCTTCGGCGGCCTGGCACCGAACGAGGGCCAGCGGCGCTTCATCAACACTACCGAGCAGTACCTGCGCCTGCAGGAACAGCTCAAGCCGCTGCTGGCCGCGCAACCCGCGCAGCACCTGGGCCTGTGCTTCCACTCGCTGCGCGCGGTCACGCCACAACAGATCGCCGAAGTGCTGGCCGCCAGCGACAAGGCATGCCCGGTGCACATCCACATCGCCGAGCAGCAGAAGGAAGTCAACGACTGCCTCAGCTGGAGCGGCCGTCGCCCGGTGCAATGGCTGTACGAGCACGTCGAGGTGGATTCGCGCTGGTGCCTGGTGCATGCAACCCACGTCGAGGCCGACGAAGTCAGCGCCATGGCCCGCAGCGGCGCGGTGGCAGGGCTGTGCCTGACCACCGAGGCCAACCTGGGCGATGGCATCTTCCCGGCCGTCGACTTCCTGGCCCAGGGCGGGCGCATGGGCATCGGCTCGGACAGCCATGTCTCGCTGAGCGTGGTCGAGGAACTGCGCTGGCTGGAGTATGGCCAGCGCCTGCGCGACCAGCGGCGCAACCGGCTATACCGCAGCGACCAGCCGATGGTCGGCCGGACCCTCTACGACGCGGCGCTGGCAGGCGGTACGCAGGCCCTGGGGCAAGAGATTGGCGAGCTGGCGGTGGGCAAGCGTGCCGATTGGCTGGTGCTCGATGGGCAGGATCCGTACCTGGCGACCTCGAGCGGCGACGGCATCCTCAACCGCTGGCTGTTCGCCGGCAGCGACCGTCAGGTGCGTGATGTGATGGTCAACGGACAGTGGGTGGTGCGCCAGGGGCGACATGCGCTGGAAGAGCAAAGCGGGCAGGCCTTCGCAGCGGTATTGCGCACACTGCTGGGCTGAAAGCCGGCGCGATCACCTGCTCGATCGCGCCAAGCCTGGATCTGGAACCCGGCAACTCAATGCCGGGCAACGATTGCCTTGTCCGACACCCGCCAGATCAGCCGGCTGGTGTCATACCCCTGCTGGCGAGCCTTCGACAACAGATTCTCGCGCTCCCATGCCGGCAGGCTCGGGGTTCGCGACAGGATCCACAGGTACTTGCGGTTGGGGCTGCCGACAATCGCGGTACGGTAGTGATCGTCCACGTACAGGATCCAGTAGTCTGCCTTGGTCAGCCCCGGCACCAGGCGAGTGAACCAGTTGTCGAACTCCACCCACAACTTGTCGGTGCGCCCCGGCTCCTCGATGCCGGCGCGGCCCTCGGCGCGCAGCCATTCGTCACCTTCGGTACGGCAACGATTGAGCACGCCCAGGCTGCCATCGGGCCTGAGGTTGTAATGGGCTTCGGATTGCGCACAGCCTTCCTGGAAGCGCATCGGCAGGCGTGCCAGCTCGAACCACTTGCCTTGGTAGCGCTTGAGGTCGACGTTGCCAGCCGTCTTGGGTGCCAGCGAATCCACCGATGAGCTGGCACAACCGCCGAGCACCAGCGCAAGACCCAGCGCCAGCAACAGGTGCACGCGCTTCATTTGAGGCCCTGCCCGGAGTACATCAGCACTTTGTCAGCGGCGTACTGGACACTGATGAAACTCTTCTCGTCGCCCCAGGTGCAACTGCTCATGCCGAGTGCTCCGGAGCACTCCTTCGGCGAGCCGAGCAACTGCTCGACCTCGGCCTTGCTCATGCCGGCCTTGAGCTTGGAATAGTTTTCCTGGTTGATCTTGCTGCAGGCGGTCAGGACGACCAACAAGGACAACAGGGCGAGGGAACGCAACGACATGAAGGGCTCTCCTGGAGATGGATGCAACAGGCGAGACGGCCTGCAGAGAGCTTAGAAGCAAAAATGCCTCCCCGGTTCCCTGCTACCCCTGCTTTCGTACCATGCCGTTGGTCGGGTGCTATCACAAAACGCTCATGGCTATTTCATCGCAGGCGACATAGCATTCAGCGATGTGGCCTTTTGCCGCACCCTCCTCTCGATATGCCTGCGCAGACCTTGCACATGACAAAAAATCTCAAGTTCAGCCACAAGATCCTGGTGGCCGCCGCACTCGTGGTGGCCGTCGCCTTCGCCTGCTTCGTGCTCTTCAACGACTATCGCCAGCGCCAGTCGCTGCGCAGCGACACCGAAACCAGCCTGCAAGCCCTGGGCAACCTGACCGCGGGCAACATCCGCACCTGGCTCGACAGCCGCATGCAACTGCTGCAGTCACTGGCCCAGCAGATCGCCGTGGACGGGCCGCAGAAGGCCAGCCTTGACCGCAGCCTGGCGCTGCCGGTGTATGCCAGCAACTTCCAGCTCACCTACTTCGGCGGCAAAGATGGCCGCATGCAATCGGTGCCGGTCGGCAATCGCGCCCCCGACTACGACCCGCGCGCCCGCGGCTGGTACAAGGCCGCCAGCGCCGCCAACCAGACCATCATCACCGAGCCCTATATCTCGGCGTCGGCCGGCAAGCTGGTGGTCACCCTCGCCACGCCCGTGCAGCAGGCCGGGCAACTGATCGGCGTCAGCGGCGTCGACACTGACCTGCAGACCATCAGCAACCTGGTCAATGCCCTGGACTTCGGCGGCAAGGGCCACGCCTTCATCGTCAACGGTGAAGGCAAGATCCTCATCCATCCAAAGGCCGACCTGGCGCTCAAGACCCTGGCCGACCTCTACCCCAACGCTACCCCGCGCATCGCCAAGGGCATGGCTGAAGTCGAAGCGGACGGACGCAGCCAGTTCATCAGCTTCAGCCACGTCGATGGCGTGCCGGCGGACTGGTACGTCGCCCTGGTCCTGGATCAGGACGCCGCCTTCGCCATGCTGGGCGAACTGCGCACCTCGGCAGTGGTGGCAACGCTGATCGCGATAGTGGTGATCATCGCCCTGCTCGGCCTGTTGATCCGCGTGCTGATGGAGCCGCTGCATGTCATGGGCCGCGCGATGCGTGACATCGCCGAGGGCGAAGGCGACCTGACCCGGCGCCTGACCATCCACGGCCAGGACGAGTTCGGCAGCCTGGGGCAATCGTTCAACCGCTTCGTCGAGCGTATTCACGAGTCGATCCGCGAAGTGGCCTCGGCCACTGGCCAGGTCAACGCCGTGGCCAGCCAAGTGGTGAGTGCCTCCAACGCCTCCATCGAAAATGCCGACCAGCAGTCCAGCCGCACCAGCAGCGTGGCGGCGGCGATCAACCAGCTGGGCGCCGCAGCCCAGGAGATCGCCCAGAATGCCGCCCTCGCCTCGCAGCACTCCAGCGACGCCCGTGACCTGGCCGCGGAAGGCCAGCAGGTGGTTGGCCAGACCATCGATGTGATGAACAAGCTGTCGGCGCGGATCAGCGATTCGTGCGGCAACATCGAGACGCTTAACGCCCACACGGTGAACATCGGCCAGATTCTCGACGTGATCAGCGGCATCTCCCAGCAGACCAACCTGCTGGCGCTAAACGCCGCCATCGAGGCCGCGCGGGCCGGCGAGGCCGGGCGTGGCTTTGCCGTGGTGGCCGACGAAGTGCGCAACCTGGCGCACCGCACCCAGGAGTCGGCGCAGCAGGTGCAGGGGTTGATCGAGGAACTGCAGGCTGGCGCGCAAGTGGCGGTGAGCACCATGAACCAGAGCCAGCAGCACAGTGATCACAGCGTCGAGATCGCCAACCGCGCAGGTGACCGCCTGGGCAGCGTGACCCAACGTATCGGCGAGATCGACGGCATGAACCAGTCGGTGGCTACGGCGACCGAAGAGCAGACGTCAGTGGTCGAGTCGATCAATGTCGACATCACCGAGATCAATACGCTGAACCAGCAAGGGGTGCAGAACCTGCAGAGCACCTTGCGTGCCTGCAACGACCTGGAGCATCAGGTCGATCGGTTGAAGCAGTTGGTGGGGAGTTTCAGGATCTAAGGTTCGACGGCGCCTTCTTCGCGGGTAAACCCGCGAAGAAGGCTGCGCTGATTTAGAACCGGGAGCCCGGCTCCAGCAGAAAGTCCATCTCTTCACTGGTACTCGGCCGCCCCAGCAACAGATTGCGATGCGGGAAACGGCCGAACCGAGCGATCACCCGCTGGTGCTGCTCGGCATAGTCCAGGAAGCCTTCGAACAGCCGACGATTGGCCTCAGGCTGCTCGTCCAGCAACGTCCGGTAGCGCTCCACGCACAGGTTCTGCCAATCCAGCACCTCGGCGTGCTCCAGCACCAGCAGCACGAACACGCGCTGGATCGGCAGCAGCTGATAATCCCAGCCCTTCTGCAAACCCTGCATGGCCACCACCTGGGCACGCCGGTCGCCCTCGAAGGCGCGCGGCGTGTCGCGGTAGATCATGCGCGGCAACTGGTCGAGCAGGAGCAACAGACCAAGCCAGCCCTGCGGGCTTTGCTGCCACTCGTCGAGCCCACCGGCCAGGGCCTGTTCGACCAGATCGCCGAACAGTGCCTGGGCATCGGCATCGTGATGCTTGCCGAACCACTGCGTACTCTTCTCGTCAGCCACGGCCTGGGCACTGGTGCCCCAACCGAACCACCACTCCAGCAACGGCTGCCAAGGTGCGAGCATGACTTACTCCTTGTGATAGGCGGTGACGCGCTCGACCTCTTCCTTCGAGCCCAGAATCACCGACACACGCTGGTGCAGGCTCTCAGGCTTGATGTCGAGGATACGCTCGTAACCGTTGGTCGATGCGCCGCCAGCCTGCTCGATGATGAACGACATCGGGTTGGCTTCGTACATCAGGCGCAGCTTGCCCGGCTTGCTCGGCTCGCGAGCGTCGCGCGGGTACATGAACAGGCCGCCACGGGTCAGGATGCGGTGCACGTCGGCCACCATCGAGGCGATCCAGCGCATGTTGTAGTTCTTCTTCAGCGGCCCGGTCTCACCGGCCAGCAGCTCGCCCACGTAACGCTGCACCGGGGCTTCCCAGTGGCGCTGGTTGGACATGTTGATGGCGAATTCGGCGGTGGTTTCCGGCACGCGGATGTTTTCGTGGGTCAGGACGAAGCTGCCCAGTTCGCGGTCCAGGGTGAAGCCCTTGACACCATTGCCCAAGGTGAGGATCAGCATGGTCTGCGGGCCGTAGATCGCATAACCGGCGGCGACCTGCTGGGTGCCTGGTTGCAGGAAGGCGTTTTCGTTGAGGGTTTCGTTCTGGCTCAGGTATTCGTTCGGGCAACGCAGCACCGAGAAGATGGTGCCGACCGAGACGTTGACGTCGATGTTCGACGAACCGTCCAGCGGGTCGAAGACCAGCAGGTAGGCGCCTTTGGGGTACTTGCCCGGGATCTGGTAGGCGTTGTCCATTTCTTCGGACGCCATGCCGGCCAGGTGGCCGCCCCACTCGTTGGCCTCGAGCAGGATGTCGTTGGAGATGACGTCGAGCTTCTTCTGCACTTCGCCTTGCACGTTTTCGGTGCCCATGCTGCCCAGCACGCCGCCCAGGGCGCCCTTGGACACGTGGTGGCTGATCTCCTTGCACGCGCGCGCCACCACTTCGATCAGGAAGCGCAGATCGGCAGGAGTGTTGTTGCTGCGGGTCTGCTCAATCAGATAGCGACTCAGGGTAACGCGGGACATGTATGGCTCCGAAGTGGAAAGGGGTAGAAAAACCCCCGCAGTTTACAGGGAGAGTGGCAGCCTAGCGAGCGAAGAGACTCGCCTGGCGGATCAGACGGTGGTTCAGGCGATGAGTTCAGGCAGTTGGTCGGCGGCGACCTGATCGCGGGGCAAGCCCGCTCCCACAGGCACCCCGCTGATCCCGAAACCAACGGTGCACCTGTGGGAGCGGGCTTGCCCCGCGATAGGGCCGGAACTGACACCCTGCTAATCCAACGCCTTCCATATCTCGGTGGCATATTCGCGAATGGTGCGGTCCGACGAGAACCAGCCCATCCGTGCGGTATTGAGCACCGCCATGCGCCACCACTCCTGCGGCGTATGCCACAGCTCCTCGACCCGCCGCTGGGCGTCCCAGTACGCATCGAAATCGGCGCACAGCAGGAAGCGGTCGTAGGCCACCAGGCCGTCGATCAGCCCGGCATAGCGCCCTGGATCATCCGGCGAGAACACCCCGCTGCGGATCGCCTGCAACACATCGCCCAGACGCCCGGAGGCGGCCACGGCCGCCGCTGCACCAAAATCGCCCGCACGCTTGCGCGCCTCGACCTGCTGGGCGGTCAGGCCGAAGATGAACATGTTTTCCGCGCCGACCTGCTCGCACATCTCGACGTTGGCACCATCGAGGGTGCCGATGGTCAGCGCGCCGTTGAGGGCGAACTTCATGTTGCTGGTGCCGGACGCTTCGTACCCGGCAGTGGAGATCTGCTCGGAAAGGTCGGCCGCCGGGATGATGCTCTCGGCCAGGCTGACGTTGTAGTTGGGCAGGAACACCACCTTGAGCAGCCCGCGCACGGTGGGGTCGTTGTTGACCACCCGAGCGATGTCGTTGGTCAGCTTGATGATCAGCTTGGCCTGGTGATAGCTGGCTGCCGCCTTGCCGGCGAAGATCTTCACCCGCGGCGCCCACGGGGTGCCGGGGTCATTGCGCATGGCCTGGTACAGCGCGACGGTATGCAACAGGTTGAGCAACTGGCGCTTGTACTCGTGGATACGCTTGACCTGCACGTCGAACAACGCTTCGGGGTTGACCGTCACGCCGATGCGGTCCTGGATGATGCTCGCCAGTGCGCGCTTGCTATGCAGGCGCTGGGCGGCGAACTGCTTGCGGAAGGTGGCTTTCTCGGCGTGGGGCGCCAGCGCCTTGAGCTTGCCCTCCGGATCGTCCAGCACCTCGGCGCCCAGGGCGTCGACCAACATGCCGGTCAACTGCGGATTGGCCTGGTACAGCCAGCGGCGGAAGGTGATGCCGTTGGTCTTGTTGTTGATCCGCTGCGGATACAGCTTGTGCAGTTCGGCGAACACCGTGCTCTTCATCAGCTTGCTGTGCAGCGCCGACACGCCGTTGACGCTGTGCGAGCCGAGAAACGCCAGGTTGCCCATGCGCACACGGCGGCCGTTGTCCTCCTCGATCAGCGACACCGCGCGCAGCACGTCGAAGTCGTGCAGCCCTTTGGCCCGCAGCGCGTCGATGTGGTACGCGTTGATCAGGTAGATGATCTGCATGTGCCGCGGCAGCATGCGTTCCATCAGCGCCACAGGCCAGGTTTCCAGGGCCTCGGGCAGCAGGGTGTGATTGGTGTAGGCCAAGGTGCCGACCGTCAGCTCCCAGGCCTTTTCCCAGGGAATGGCATGCTGGTCGACCAGCAGGCGCATCAGCTCGGCGACGGCGATCGAGGGGTGGGTGTCGTTGAGCTGGATCGCCGCCGAGTCCGGCAGGTTGAGCAGGTCATCGTGCATGTTCAGGTGACGTCGCAGCAGATCCTGCAGCGACGCGGAGACGAAGAAGTATTCCTGGCGCAGGCGCAATTCCTGCCCCGCTTCGGTGCTGTCCGCCGGGTAAAGCACTCGCGAGATGCTTTCGGCCCGCGCCACTTCGGCCACCGCCCCCAGGTGATCGCCGGCATTGAAGCGCTCCAGGTGCAACTCTTCGAGCGCCCGGGCGCGCCACAGGCGCAGGGTGTTGACGCTGGAGCCGCGCCAGCCGACCACGGGCGTATCGTAGGCCACGGCACGCACGGTTTCGCCCGGCGTCCAGACCTGCCGGGCAACACCCTGGGCGTCGTGCAGCGTTTCGACACTGCCGCCAAAACTGATCGGATAGATCACCTCGGCGCGCTCGAACTCCCAGGGGTTGCCGAAGTCCAGCCAGTTCTCGGTCTGCTCCTGCTGCCAGCCATCGACGATGGCCTGGCGGAACAGCCCGTGCTCGTAGCGGATACCGTAGCCATGGGCAGCGATGCCGAGGGTCGACATGCTTTCCATGAAGCACGCCGCCAGCCGTCCCAGGCCGCCATTGCCCAGCGCGGCATCGGGCTCGAGCAGGCGGATGCGTTCAAGGTCCACGTCCAGCCCCTCGAGCGCTTCACGGGCGATCTCCAGATAGCCCAGGTTGCTCAGGCTGTCGTACAGCAGCCGGCCGATGAGGAACTCCAGGGAAAGGTAGTAGACCCGCTTCTGGCTGCGCCGGTAGGCCTGGCGGGTGTGGTCCATCCAGTGGTCGACCATGTGATCGCGGGCGGCCAGGGCGATGGCTTCGAACCAGTCATGGTCGAAGGCATGTTCCGGGTCCTTGCCGACCGCGTAGGTCAGTTTGTCCAGTACAGCGGCGCGAAAAGCGGCCACCTCGGCGTCACGAGCTTTGGGTTCCTGGGACATGCGGCATCCTCGGGCAAGTTGACGAATACGGAGGGAGATTGAAGAGACTAGACCCTTCGACAGGGAGTGACAGGCTACGGTTCGCAGTTTTCATGCCGCCTTGGCGATTCCGGCAAAAGGTTGTTCACAAATTGAACAACTCCGGTATGATCGCGCGCCCCAAGACCGTGATCCGCCCACTATTAAAATGAAACCGACCCTGATCGCCGCCGCCGAAGTCGACCGCCTGGAAACCTGGCAGCGCTACACCAGCAGCATGTGCCATGGCTGCCACTCGACCTGCTGTACCCTGCCTGTGGAGGTGAAGATCAAGGATCTGATCCGCATCGGCGTGGTGGACGAGTTCGAGAAGGACGAGCCGCCGAAGAATGTCGCCAAGCGCCTGCAGAAAGAAGGCATCATCGAGCGCTTCAACCAGAAGTCGGGCATTTTCACCCTGACCCGAATGAGCAACGACGATTGCATGTATCTGGACCGTAAGAGCCGGCTGTGCACCATTTATGACAAGCGCCCGGACACCTGCCGCAACCACCCGAAGGTCGGACCGCGGCCGGGGTATTGTGCATACAAGCCCAAGGTGGTTGGGCGATAGGCCTGTAGCGCCGGTTCGGGCCTCTTCGCGGGGCACACCCAACCCCCCCAGTCCTGCTCACGCCCCACCCCCTTGGGAAAGGGCTTGCCCACCAAGAGGACAGTACAAACACAACAAAAACCGCAGACAAAAAAAAAAAACCCCCAGCC
>NZ_JBNFMU010000093.1:0-24778 GCF_049942315.1 Pseudomonas wayambapalatensis | reverse complement strand
CCTTTTCGCGGGCAAGCCCGCTCCCACAAAAAAAAGCAGTCCTAGCCCCTGTGGGAGGGGCTTGCCCGCGAAAAGGGCACCGCCAGCCTCACTGACAGCGCCGCCAGAACTCATCCGCCAACCGCCGCAGATCCTGCGCCAGCCCCGCCACATCACTGGCACTGCTGTGACTGCGCTGCCCCACATCCACCGTCGCCTCGCTGGCCTGGCGAATACTGACGATATTGCGGTTGATGCTCTCGCTGACCTGGCTCTGCTGCTCCACCGCTGCCGCGATCTGCAAACTCATCTCGTTGATCTGGTTGACCCGCACGCTGATGCTGTCGAGCGCATCGCTGGCCAGGCGCGCCTGCTCGACGCTATGCCCGGCGTGGGTGCTGCTCTGACGCATCACCTGTACCGCCGCACGAGTACCCTCCTGCAAGGCAGCGATCATGCGCTGGATCTCGTGGGTCGACTGCGCGGTACGCTGGGCCAGGCCACGCACCTCGTCGGCGACCACAGCAAAACCACGCCCCTGGTCGCCGGCACGCGCCGCCTCGATGGCGGCATTGAGTGCCAGCAGGTTGGTCTGCTCGGCAATGCCACGGATCACATCGATGACCCCGGAAATCTCGCCGCTGTGGTTTTCCAGTTGCTGGATCACCTCGCTCGCCTCCACCAGCGAACCGGCCAGGTCCTGGATCGCGCAGCGGTTGCGGTCGACCACTTGATGACCCGACTGGGTTTCGTCTTCGGCCTGGTCGGCAGCCATCGCCGCCAACTGCGCGCTACTGGCAACCTGGGCGACGCTGGCGCTCATCTGGTGGATCGCCGTGGCGACCTGGTCCGCCTCGCTCTGCTGCTCGAGGCTGTTGGCATGGCTGGCCTGCAGGGCTTCGGCCAGCGATCCGGAATGCCCGGCCAGGCGTGTCGAGGTATCGCCTATGCGCCCGACCACCGCCCCCAACTGCGCCTTGAGCATGCGCATGGCGAAGTCGATCTGGCCAATGTCATCGCGCCGCCCCGTGTACAACTGCTGGCTCAGTGGATTGTCGGCCACCGCCAGGGCCTGGGCACGCAGACGCTCGAACGGGCGCAACAGCCCCCACACGGCCAAGCTGCTCAGGCCCGCTGCCGCCAGCCACTCGATCAAAGACACCTGCCAGGCGCCGGCCGACCAGCCCTGCCCGACGCCGATCACCAGCGCCAGCACAGCGCCAATGCCCAGCGACAGCCGCGCCCGCAGGCCCGGCACCGGCAGACGCTCGCGCCAGCGCCACCGCCCTTCGCGCAAACGTGCATAGCAGCGCTCGGCCGCCGCGACCTGCTCGTCGAGTGGACGGGTGCGCACCGACTGGTACTCGACCGTCTGCCCCGCACTGCCGATGGGCGAGACGAAGGCGCTGACCCAGTAGTGATCACCGTTGCTGCAGCGGTTCTTCACCAGCCCCATCCACGAACGACCGGCCTTGAGCGTCTGCCACATCTGCTCGAAGGCCTGGGCAGGCATGTCAGGATGGCGGACCACATGATGCGGCTGGCCGAGCAACTGCTCGCGGGCAAACCCGCTGATACGCACGAAATCATCGTTGGCGTAGGTGATGCGGCTATCGAGGTCGGTGGTGGAAAGGATGTTGGCATCACCGGGATAATCCACTTGGCGACCGGTAACAGGCATATTGCACTTCATCGGAGGCTCTCATTGTTGTCGGGACAATCGGGAGGGCGTTCGACTCTAGGGGCAAACCCCGGACGGGCATTGATCCAGCGCAATGCCTTGGCAATTGGCCATCAATGATTGGAAACTGTCAGCGCTGTCAGCCAGGCGTCACGTTGCCGACCCGATTGGGGGGCTATAAGCAGAAAAAGGACAGGACATAAAGCCGGTTATCTAGGTGTTCTGTTCGCGGGCAAGCCCCCTCCCACAGGTACTTCCGTCACAGATGGTGTGCGAGCGGGCTTGCCCGCGCAGAACACGACACGTAACCAACCCTGCCAACTGACCGGTACCAGCACCGATGCGACGTCCCTCCCGCCCCCTCGTCCTCGCCACCCTGGCCATCCTCCTGCTGATCGCCGTGGCCGGTTGGTTGCGCCTGCGCCAGGACACGCCTGCCCCACGCGCGCAAAATGCCGTGCCGGTCAGGGTGGTCAGCGTCACCCAGCAGGACGTGCCGCGCTTTGCCAGCGGCATCGGCTCGGTACTGTCGTTGCACAGCGTCGATGTACGCCCGCAGGTCGAGGGCATCCTGACCCAGGTGCAGGTCAAGGAGGGCCAATGGGTCAAGGCAGGCGACCTGCTCGCCACCCTCGACGACCGCGCGATCCGCGCCAGTCTCGAGCAGGCTCGCGCCCAACTCGGCCAGAGCCAGGCACAGTTGCAGGTGGCCGGTGTCGACCTCAAGCGCTACCGCCTGCTGAGCAGCGACGACGGCGTCTCGAAACAGACCCTCGACCAGCAACAGGCGCTGGTGAATCAACTGCAGGCCACGGTCAAGGGTAACCAGGCAGCCATCGCCAATGCCGAAGTCCAACTGTCGTACACGCAGATCCGCTCACCGGTGACCGGTCGCGTCGGCATTCGCAACGTCGACCCCGGCAACCTGGTGCGCAGCAGCGACACCCAGGGTCTGTTCAGCGTCACCCAGATCGACCCGATCGCTGTCGAGTTCGCCCTGCCGCAACAGATGCTGCCCAGCCTGCAGAACCTGCTCAAAGCCCCGTCACCAGCGCTGGTCGAGGCTTACATGGACGCCGACGGCGAACGCAGCCTGCTGGGTCAGGGCCACCTGGCGCTGATCGATAACCAGGTCTCGGCCAACACCGGCACCGTGCGTATCAAGGCCGAGTTCGACAACAAGGATGGCCGCTTGTGGCCGGGCCAACTGGTGACCATTCGCCTGCGCACCGCCATCGACGAGAACGCCCTGGTGGTGCCACCACCCGTGGTGCAGCGCGGCATCGATGGCCATTACGTCTACCGCCTCGATGGCGACAAGGTTGCCAGCGTGCCGGTGAAGGTGCTCTACCAGGACAGCGACCTGAACGTCATCGCCGGGGTCAAGGCCGGTGATCGCCTGGTGCTCGACGGCCAGTCGCGCCTCAAGCCCGGGGCACGGGTCGAGGTCGCCCCCGACGTGCCCGCCAGCCCCGAAGTGGCTGACCGCCGGAGCCAGCCATGATCACCCGCAAAGGGGTTTCGGCCTGGTGCATCGACCACCCCATCGCCACCCTGCTACTGACCTTCGCCCTGGTGCTGCTGGGGGCCATCGCTTTCCCGCGCCTGCCGGTGGCCCCCTTGCCGGAAGCCGACTTCCCGACCATCCAGGTCACCGCACAGCTTCCCGGCGCCAGCCCGGAAACCATGGCATCCTCGGTGGCGACGCCGCTGGAGGTACAGTTCAGCGCCATCCCCGGCATGACCCAGATGACCAGCAGCAGTGCCCTGGGCTCGACCACGCTGATCCTGCAGTTCACCCTCGACAAGAACATCGACACCGCCGCCCAGGAAGTCCAGGCCGCGATCAACACCGCCACTGCGCGCCTGCCGCAGGACCTGCCCAGCCCACCGACCTGGCGCAAGGTCAACCCGGCCGACAGCCCCGTGCTGGTGCTGACCGTCAGCTCCGAGCAAATGCCCGGCAACGCGCTCAGCGACTACACCGAAACCCTGTTGGCGCGCCAGCTCAGCCAGATCGACGGGGTCGGCCTGATCAACATCACCGGCCAACTGCGCCCCGCGATCCGCGTACAAGCCCAGCCCGAGAAGCTCGCGGCCATCGGCCTGACCTTGGCCGATATCCGCCAGGCCATCCAGCAGACCAGCCTGAACCTGGCCAAGGGCGCGCTGTACGGCGAGCACAGTGTCTCGACCATCGCCGCCAACGACCAGTTGTTCCACCCCGAAGACTACGCCCAACTGATCGTCAGCTACCGCAACGGTGCCCCGGTTCGCCTGCAGGACGTGGCCAAGGTGATCGAAGGCGCCGAGAACGCCTATGTCAAATCCTGGTCCGGCGACAAACCCGGGCTGAACCTGGTGATCTTCCGCCAGCCTGGCGCCAATATCGTCGACACCGTGGATCGCGTGCTCGACGCCCTGCCGCGCTTGCAGGAAATGCTTCCAGCCTCGGTCGAGGTGTCGGTGCTCAACGACCGCACCCAGACCATCCGCGCCTCGCTGCATGAAGTTGAACTCACTCTGATGATCGCGGTGATACTGGTGATCGGGGTGATGGCGCTGTTCCTGCGCCAGTGGTCGGCAACCCTGGTCGTCTCCAGCGTGCTGGGGGTGTCGCTGATCGCCAGTTGCGCGCTGATGTACGTGGCAGGCTTCAGCCTCAACAACCTCACCCTGGTGGCCATCGTCATCGCCGTGGGCTTCGTGGTCGATGACGCCATCGTGGTGGTGGAAAACATCCACCGTCACCTGGAAGCCGGAGACGACAGCCGCACGGCGGCGATCAAGGGCGCCGGCGAGATCGGCTTCACGGTGATCTCTATCAGCTTCTCGCTGATCGCCGCGTTCATTCCACTGCTGTTCATGGGCGGCGTGGTCGGGCGTTTGTTCAAGGAGTTCGCCCTGACCGCCACCTCGACCATCTTGATTTCGGTGGTGGTGTCGCTGACCCTGGCGCCGACCCTCTGCGCGTTGTTCATGCGCAAACCGCCGCAGGAACACCACGACGGCTTCGGCCAGCGCCTGGTGCGCTGGTACGAAAAGGGCCTGGACCACGCCCTCGCCCACCAGCGCCTGACGCTGGGTGTATTCGGCCTGACCCTGGCGCTGGCAGTGGTCGGCTATGTCGCCATCCCCAAGGGCTTCTTCCCGCTGCAGGATACCGGCTTCATCCTTGGCACCAGCGAGGCCGCCGCCGATGTGTCGTACCCGGCGATGATCGAAAAGCACCAAGCGCTGGCGAAGATCATCGAGGCCGACCCTGCGGTGCGCGCCTTCTCCCATTCCGTCGGGGTCACAGGCAGCAACCAGACCATCGCCAACGGCCGCTTCTGGATCAGTCTCAAGCCCCGCGGCGAGCGCGATGTGTCGGCCAGCGAGCTGATCGACCGCCTGCGCCCGAAACTTGCCCAGGTGCCCGGCATCGTCCTGTACCTGCGCGCCGGCCAGGACATCAACCTCAGCTCCGGCCCGTCGCGCACCCAGTACCAGTACGTGCTCAAGAGCAACGATGGCGTGGCCCTGAACCTGTGGACCCAGCGCCTGACCGACCGCCTGCGGGAAAACCCGGCGTTCCGTGACCTGTCCAACGACCTGCAGCTGGGCGCCAGCGTCACCCGCATCGACATCGACCGCCAGGCCGCCGCTCGCTTCGGCCTGACCACCACCGACGTCGACCAGGCGCTGTACGACGCCTTCGGCCAGCGCCAGATCAGCGAGTTCCAGACCGAGACCAACCAGTACAAGGTGATCCTCGAACTCGACGCCCGCCAGCGCGGCAAGGCCGAGAGCCTGAACTATTTCTACCTGCGCTCGCCGTTGTCGGGCGAGATGGTGCCGCTGTCGGCCCTGGCCCATGTCGCACCGCCCAGCACCGGCCCGCTGTCGATCGCCCACGATGGCCTGTTCCCGGCCGCCAACCTGTCGTTCAACCTCGCCCCCGGCGTGGCCCTGGGTGATGCGGTGCGCATCCTCGAACAGACCCAGCGCGAGCTGGGCATGCCCGATGCCATCGTCGGCAGTTTCCAGGGCGCGGCACAAGCGTTCCAGAGTTCATTGTCGAGCCAGCCTTGGCTGATCCTCGCAGCACTGGTGGCGGTGTACATCATCCTTGGCGTGCTCTACGAGAGCTTCGTACACCCGCTGACGATCATCTCCACCCTGCCCTCGGCGGGCCTCGGTGCGCTGATTCTGCTCTGGGCCATGGGCCAGGACTTCACCATCATGGGGCTGATCGGCATCGTGCTGCTGATCGGCATCGTCAAGAAGAACGGCATCCTGCTCATCGACTTTGCCCTCGACGCCCAACGCAACCAGGGTATGACGCCCGAGCAGGCAATCCACCAGGCCTGCCTGACACGCTTCCGGCCGATCATCATGACCACCCTCGCCGCCCTGCTCGGCGCGGTGCCTTTGATGTTCGGCTTCGGAGCCGGTGCCGAGCTGCGCCAGCCGCTGGGCATCGCGGTGGTCGGTGGCCTGCTGGTCAGCCAGGCGCTGACGCTGTTCACCACCCCCGTCATATACTTGGCCCTGGAGCGCCTGTTCCACCGCCGCAAGGTCGCCAACGCGGCCGCGACCGCCAGTTGAGACAAACTCATGCGTGTGCTGATCGTCGAAGACGAAGAAAAAACCGCCGACTACCTGCATCGCGGCCTGACCGAGCAGGGCTTCACTGTCGATCTGGCCCGTGATGGCATCGATGGCCTGCACCTGGCGCTCGAGGGCGACTATGCGGTGATCGTGCTCGACGTCATGCTCCCGGGCCTGGATGGCTACGGCGTGCTGCGCGCCCTGCGTGCACGCAAGCAGACCCCGGTGATCATGCTCACCGCCCGCGAGCGCGTCGAGGATCGCATCCATGGCTTGCGCGAAGGTGCCGACGACTACCTGGGCAAGCCGTTCTCCTTCCTCGAACTGGTCGCCCGCCTGCAGGCCCTGACCCGTCGCAGCATCAGCCATGAGCCGCTGCAGATCCAGGTCGCCGACCTGTGGATCGACCTGATGGCACGCAAGGCCAGCCGCGCGGGCCAGCGTCTGGAGCTGACCGCCAAGGAGTTCTCGCTGCTCAGCGTGCTGGCCCGGCGCCAGGGCGAGATCCTGTCCAAGACCGCCATCGCCGAGCTGGTCTGGGACATCAATTTCGACAGCGACGCCAACGTTGTCGAGGTCGCGATCAAGCGCTTGCGCGCCAAGCTCGACGGGCCGTTCGACAACAAGCTGCTGCACACCATCCGAGGCATGGGCTATGTCCTGGAAAACCGTGCGGGCTAACTCCCTGGCCCTGCGCCTGTCGCTGCTGTTCACGCTAGTGGCGCTGGCGGTGTTCGTGCTGATCGGCAGCGCGTTGTACCGCCAGGTCGACCGCAGCCTCGACCTGCTGCCGGCGGCCGAGCTGGATGCGCGCTTCAGCGTGCTGGAGTCCACCCTCAACCGCTTCGGCACCCTGGAACACTGGGCGAAGATCCACAACAAACTCAACCTGCTGGCCGAAGAAGACCGGCGCATCCGCTTCTGGGTGGTCAGCGATGATCCGCGCTTCGAGTACGGCCACCCCAACGAGCAGTTGCGCCGCTTCGCCCAGGGGCCGGAAGGCATGCGCGACCTGCGCCTGGCCGACACCCCCTATCCGTTCAAGATCCTGGTCAGCCAACTGCCGGCCCTGGGTGAACGGCCGGCGGTACGCTTCATGATCGGTATCGACACACAAACCTTCTGGCAGGCCCAGCACAGCCTGCTGGTGGCCATTGTCGGCCTGGCCGTGCTCGGTGTGTTGCTGGCCTCGCTGCTCGCCTACTGGGTCGCACGCATCGGCCTGCGCCCGCTACTGGCGCTGTCGGCAGAAGCCCAGGCGCTGGCCCCGCCACGCCTGGACGGCCGCCTGCGCACCCAGGACCTGCCGCCGGAGCTGGCGCAGTTTGCCAAGGCCTTCAACGCCGCGCTCGACCGGGTCAGCCAGGCCTATTCGCGGCTCGAAGCCTTCAACGCCGACGTTGCCCACGAACTGCGCTCGCCGCTGACCAACCTGATCGGCCAGACCCAAGTGGCCCTGACCCGCGGGCGCAGCGCCGAGCACTACTTCGAAGTGCTGCAATCGAATCTGGAGGAGCTCGAGCGGTTGCGCAGCATCATCAACGACATGCTGTTCCTGGCCAGCGCCGACCAGGGCAGCAAGGCCACCGCGCTGACCCAGGCGTCACTGGCCGAGGAAGTGGCGACCACTCTGGACTACCTCGACTACATCCTCGAAGACGCGCGCGTCAGCGTCGAAGTCAGCGGCGATGCCCAGGCCCCGATCGAAAAGGCGCAACTGCGCCGCGCGCTCATCAATCTGCTGAACAACGCGGTACAGCACACTGCCCCCGGGCAGGTGATCCAGGTGCGGATCGACGTCGATCAGGAGCGGGTCAGCATCGCCGTCAGCAACCCCGGGCCGGCTATCGACGAAGCGCACCTGCCATTACTGTTCGAGCGCTTCTACCGGGTGGATGCAGCGCGCAGCAACAGCGGCGGTGGTAACCATGGGTTGGGGTTGGCGATCGTCAAGGCAATTGCGCTGATGCATGGTGGGGAGGTGTTCGTGAGCACTGGCAAGGGAGTCAATGTCTTCGGGATTCGTTTGCCGGGCACCTCGCCCCCAGGCAGCCAGTGAGCTCGACCAACACCTTCATTGGGCGGTTATCAGGTGGCTCTGTGACGGCAGGTGCGGCAACCAAGTCAATGGGTCTAGCTGGCACGTGCACTTGACCGCCGCGCCCTCAGTTCACGTAACCGGTCATTCAAGTAATAACCGAGGTGATGGACTTTTTTTGAAAGCCACCCTCTGTCACTTTGACGGATCGTGCGCTCTCCGTCTCTTTCCAACCCGAGTGTAAAAGCATCCTTGGGTTCTACATGAACAGCAATGACGAGCACATCCAACTTTTCCTTCTGATCTCTAGTGCCTGGACAAACATCAACCTCTGTGATCGTCATACCCAGTGCGTCTACTATTCTTTGGGTATGTTTGCCAATTTGAGAGTTCTCCAGAAACCGCGTGGCTTTGTTCCGCTTTATCTCTTCCACTGACAGACCCGCGTCCTCTGGAGCGCTTTTCACGGCGGCAACAGCTCCATGATTGATCACATCCCAGCGCAATAGAACCTTCGGAAGCTCACCAGAGAATTTGTTTTTCTCTGCTACCATCCTGGCCTGTTTGAGGACAACCGTCGATGCATAAGTGCCCTTATTCGGGTCTTTGAAGTTTTCTCTCAATACCCATACATGAGGCCTGAATTCATTTACAAAACGGTATCTGCCGGGACCGTCATTATATTCAGAGCGCACGCTATGACCATCAGGCAAGATAGAGTGCGTCATTTCAACGGCCATCATTTTACCGTCCTTGGTTTTTTTACGCAGGCGCGCACGACTTTCATCGGTTGCGGGATACCCGCGCTCGTTCTCATCGAGAATAAATTTATTCCAATCGAATGGCGCCTGACCATCACCGTCGCGAAAACGCAGGGGTGAGTTCCTTGCCATACGGAACAAATTCACCCCATCCAGCGTGCCACCAGGATCAGCACTCAACCAACGCCCCGCCTGCGGCTGGTAGTAGCGCCAACCGTAGTAATACAGCCCCGTCGCATCCAGCTCCTTGCCAGCATGACGCAATGTCCGTTGCATCATCGTGTCGGTTTCAGTCGCAGGCTCATCATTGCCAACGGTACCGCCGTAAGGTGCGTACTCCTCACGGACGATGACCTTGCCAGCGGCATCCGTCTCACCTCCCGAGCTGTTCAGGTGATCGCTGAAGCCAAAGCGCAGTTGCGTTTCGCCATTGAGTTCGTTCCTCACCAAACGCGCAGCCCCAACGTTGGTAATCAGCACATGGCGCAGAGGCGCGGCCACACCCGCCACTACATGCTGGCGCACCTCAAAGGCATGGGTGTAAGTGATCAACCGGGTTTGCGTACCACTCCCGATGGTCACGGTGTGGACTTTGCGCGTGCGGCTGCCGCCAGTGGAGTAGTGGTAACGCTCATTGTCATCTTCGGCATGTTCACGACTCACTAACGTGACAGCCTTCAGCTGATTATCTACGTGCCAGCGCAAGGTCCTGCCGTCGGCCAGCTGTTTCTGCAACCCTCCAGGCAGAAAGCCCGTCTCAGGCGTAAGCCCTTGCCCTTTCACGACGGCACGATTGCTGCCCAGCGCCACTTCAAGCTCACGCGTGCGTTGGCCTGCTCCACCCTCATGCCGAATCAGCCAAAGATTGTTCCCATCATCGTAGGAATACTCTTCTTTGTAGGGCGCCCACACCTGGCCAGCACTCGGATCACTGCGAGTGCCTGATGAGGGATGATGCCGAGCCGCAGGCACGCGCTCACGTCCGGTTGCCGACACCAGGCGGTTCAGCGTGTCGTAAGCATATTGCCGAAGCCCCGTGGCCTGCTGATTGTTGTGCCATTCAGGGTTCGCGCCCTGGTCATCGAGGCTGAGGATGTTGCCGACTGGATCGTGCTCGTAATGCAGGTCACTGATGACCAGACCGCCCAGAGGATGACCCACAGGGCGAGCGGTCAGACGTCGCTTGAGACGAGGGATACGGGGGTCATATTCATAGCGATCCACGACACCGTTACCCGCGGCTCGCTCCAGCAATCTGGAATCTGCGGCATAGCGAGCATCGCGCAAGGTGGCGACTTCCTCGACCTTGCCACCCTTCATGTATCGAACCCGGGTCTGCTCCCGTGCGCCGCTGATTCCATATATTTCGACGATAGTGACACCGGCGGCATGCGTGGTACTCAGCAGGGCACCAGTGGCATCGAGCTGATTCAGGACCTCCAGAGGGTCCTCGACATCTTCTTCTGTGGTACGAGACCAATCGGGTTGTTCTATCTCGACCTTGAGCAGGCATTGCTCGGTAGCCAAAGGATGGCCGGTCAACGAGAGGCGCAGTGACCGGTCGATGCCAGCGTTATGGTGGGTTTCCAACAACTGCCCGCAAAGATTGCGAGCCTTCCAATGCGCTACCTGTGCAGGTGCATAGCTGTAGCGTTCACGCACGCGACCGACCTGGATGCCGGCCGCCATTTCCGTCAACGCCAATCGCCGCCCACCGAGAGCCCCGGCTTCGTAGATAGTCGCAGTCGATGTCTTCTGTGCATTGAATGACCAGAGCGCGCGCCCGGCAATGTCCAGCAAAGTCAGTGAGGTATCACCGTCTGCGGTGTGAAGCAGCAACGGTTGGTCAGTCAGCGTCGAAACCGTGATTGCATCGGCGTTGCCGGTGGCGTCGCGCACGAGCGCGCGCGCACCGAACAGGCGCGTGGTCCGACAGAGCCGATCATCAACTCGCCGCTGCGCCAGCGCACGCGGTGGTGCATCCGCTGTGGCCGGGCACCGCAGCAACGTCAGGGTACGGTAGAAGCCGGTGAGCGTCGGCGTGCCAGCATGCAGCGCGGCACTCTTGGTGATCCCGGCTAGGACGGGTCGCATTTTTATGCCCGCTCCAACGATGCATCAACCGCGAGTGTCGTCGCATCCTGAGCCCGCGTCACCTGGCAGAAATGCCAGGCCGCCTATCGGAATAGTTACCTTTTATGCAAGAGTCATTTTCGTTATCACTGCTGTTTCAAATGCCTGTTCAGGACTAATTTAGCCCTGTCTTCACTCACACTTGCCACGCAAGAAGGTTGTTTCAAATGTCCAACAGTATGGGTATTGCCAGCGTCTTCGTCCTGTCGTCCCTGTTGTTGTCGCCCCTGGCCATGGCTGAGGAATCGCCGGCCTTCGTCGCCCGTAACGCAGAGATTGCCGCCACCCTGCAACAGTCGCAGGATGCCTATGCCGCGCAGCACCAAGGTGCGACAAAAGGCTTGCAACAGACAGCTTCCAAAGTCTCGAACGATGACAATGCCGACAGCTGATCGGCAGCCGGAACACGTCCTGTTTTCCCCCGGCTACGCCATGGGCAGTGCCTGTGTCGATATGTTAGCCTTTTAAAGCCGCTGCGCATCAGCGGCTTTTTTTATGCGCTTTAATTATCAGCCGGTTTGTAACGTCCCTCACAAGAAACTGCAATTCCGACAATTAGAAACTGCCCCACCGTTAGACCAAAGGAGCATTTACTCGTGTCCTTCGCTTTCCGTTTCACGCCACTGTTCGTTGCATTGGCCGCAACGATTCCCCACGCCGCCCAGGCGGACGACGACAAGGCTGATGGCTTCATCGAGGGTTCATCGCTGAACCTGCACTTTCGCAACGCCTACTTCAACCGCAACCAACTCAACCAGGGTGTGCGCGACAATCGCGAGTGGGGCCAGGGCGCCGTCGCCCGCTTCGAGTCGGGCTACACGCCCGGTGTGATCGGTTTCGGTGTCGATGCCCACGCCATGCTGGGCCTGAAGCTCGATGGCGGTGGCGGCCACGCTGGCACCAGCATCCTGCCGACCCACCAGAAGAACGAAGACGAACTGGGCGCCGCGCCGCATTCATTCTCCACCGCGGGCGCCGCGATCAAGCTCAAGGGCTTCGACACTGAACTGAAGGCCGGTGACCTGTTCCTCACCAACCCAGTGATCGCCGGTGGCGAGACGCGCATGCTGCCGCAGACCTTCCGTGGCGTGGCGCTGACCAACACCAGCGTCGACGGGTTGCTGCTCGAAGGCGGCCAGGTGAGCTTCACCAAGCCCTACAACCAGAGCGGCCACCGCCGCATCGACACCTACTATAGCCAGCAGACCGACGACCAGCGCAGCAAGCACCTGTCGTGGGCTGGCGCCGCGTGGAACGGCACCGAGAACATCACCGCCAACCTCTACGCCGCCGAACTGAAAGACATCTGGAACCAGTACTACGCCGACTTCGACTACACCTATGTGGTCAATGACCTGGTCAGCCTCAACCCGGGCGTGCACTTCTACCACACCCAGGACACTGGCCAGTCGAAACTGGGCAAGATCGACAACAACACCTACAGCCTGCACTTCACCGTGGCGGCCGGTCATCACAGCGTCACTGCCGCCTACCAGCGGGTCAACGGCAATACGCCGTTCGACTACATCAACCTGGGCGACAGCATCTACCTCGACAACTCGCGCATGTACTCGGACTTCAACGGCCCCAACGAGCGCTCGTGGAAGCTGCAATACGACTATGACTTCGCAGGGCTCGGCATCCCCGGGCTGACCTCGTCGCTGTCGTATTCGCGCGGCAAGCTGGACCTCACCAAGGCTGATCCGAACAGCGTTGGCTATGGCCACTGGTACAGCGAGGACGGCAAGGATGCGCGCCACTGGGAACGCGACCTGGACGTGAAGTACGTGTTCCAGGAAGGCCAGTTCAAGGACCTGTCGGTGCTGCTGCGCTATGCCAGCCACCGTGGCAGCCAGGGGTACTCGGCCGTGGATAACGATAACGACGAGCTGCGTGTGATCGTCGACTATCCGCTGAACGTGTTCTGATCGGCCCTCTCTCAGCGGATGGCACCGGCGTTGCCGGTGATCGCGGGACGAGCCCGCTCCTACAGCCCTGTAGGGGCGGGCTTGTCCCGCGAAGCCCCTGATGCATTTCCGACGGACTAATCTTGTCCGACAATTGCCACTTCCCTAGAATATTGCCGCCGCTTTATAGCCCTACCCTCACGGAAAGAGGGGCCTATGCAGTAGCGAGCCTGATGTTGCACACTCGATCCCCGCGCCCCATCCTCCCCAGGCCTCACCCCGAGCTGATCCTCAACCTGGGCAGTTGCCTCGCCGTGCTCGCGATTGTAGGTATCGTCAGCTATCTGCTCGGCCGCGAACGGGACAGTGTCGAACAGTCCTCCATCCGCGCCTCGAACAACATCGTCCAGCTCATCGAAAGTGACATCCTGCGCAACGCCGAACTCTACGACCAGTCGCTCAAGGGCCTGATCTGGGCAGTCGGGCGCCGCGAGCTGCCGGAAGTCCCCGGCCCGCTGCGCCAACGCCTGCTGTTCAACCAGGCCTTCGTCGACCGCAGCCGCGGCGATGTGCTGTGGCTCGACGCCCAGGGCGACGTGGTGGGCGACTCCACCAGCATCATTCCACGCCAGGCCAACTTCGCCAGCACGAGGGTGTTCAAGGCCCACCAGGCCAATGCCAACCTAGGTCTGCTGGTCGGTCCACCGTTCAAGGCACAGCTGGGCGATCTCGATTGGTGCATCAGTTTCAGCCGGCGCATTCCCGGCCCCAATGGTGAGTTCGCAGGCCTGGCGACCGGCGCCCTGCGCCTGTCCTATTTCAGCGAACTGTTCCAGCGCCTGGATATCGGCGAGCACAGCAGCATCAACCTGCTCAACACCAGCGGCCAGTTACTCGCTCGACAACCGAGCCGGCCACAAGACCTACCGATCGGCAGCGACTTCAGCCAGTACCCTATTTTCCAGCGCATTCTCAAGGCGCGCAGCGGCAGTTTCAGCGCACACTCGAACCTGTTCGACGAGCGGCGCATGTACACGTTCGCGCGCGTGGGCGAACTGCCGTTGATCGTGTTGGTAGCGCACTCGTCTTCCGAAGTCTTCCAGGCCTGGCGGCGCACGGCGCTGATCGTCGGCCTGGCCACGGGGGTGCTGTGCCTGGGCATACTCTGGCTGACCGTGCTGCTGGGGCGCGAACTGCGTCGGCGCCACGATGCCGAGCAGGGCCTGGCCACCCTGGCAGCCACCGACAGCCTCACGGGGCTGGCAAACCGACGTCGCCTCGATCAGGTCCTGCGTCAGGAATGGGCGCGCGCGCAACGCAACCGCACGGCGCTGGCGGTACTGATGGTGGATGTGGATCACTTCAAGGCGTTCAACCAGCGTCACGGCCACGCTGGCGGCGACCATGCCCTGCGTGAGGTGGCGCGCACCATCAATCGCTGCATCCGCAGGCCGGCCGATCTGGCAGCGCGCTACGGTGGCGAAGAATTTCAGGTTGTGCTGCCGGAAACCGAACTGGCCGGTGCGTTGCTGCTGGCCGAGCGCATTCGCCTGAGTGTCGAAGCGATGCCGCGATTCGGTGCCGATGAGCGGCCAATCACGGTCAGCATTGGCATCGGCCTTTACGAACCCGGCACCCAACACGACCTTACAGAAGTGCTGGGTGCCGCGGATGAAGCCCTTTACCGGGCCAAGGCGGGGGGCCGTAACCGGGTAGAAGGGCCTGTCACGCCTGTTGCTTAGGAGCGGGCGCGAGCAGCGTCACGCAGTGCTTTCACCTGGTCGTGATTGCGCTGTACGCCTTGCAGTTGGCGATCGACCAAGGTCAGCGCATTCTGCGCGCTGGGGTTGTTGAGCTTAACGAGCTTTTCTCGAGCTTCCTTGTAGGCCTTCAGGGCATGGTCTTCGCCCCGCTCCACTTCGTTGAGCACCGCTTCTTCATCCTTGCCGGTCACCATCGACTTGAGGTTGACCCAGCCACGGTGAATATCACCGCTCAAGCTGGTCGAGGTCTCGGGATCGCCACCAAGATGACGTACTTCAGCCTGAAGTTCGGCAGCGGCCTGGTTACAGGCCGTCGCTCGCTGGACGAAGAAGGTCTTCAGCTCAGGATTCTTGACGTCATCGGCCGACTCCTTGAAACCCTTTTCGCCGTCCTTGCTGTACTCGATCAGGTCGTTGAGCACGTCGATCACATCTTTGTTGGGGTTGCTCATGGCGTAACTCCTTGGCAGGTGATAGTCCCTATGACTGGAGCAGTCTTCATGCCAAGCCTGAACATAAAATAAAAAGCTTACAAATCAGTTACTTATTTAATAGTCGCGACGACAGTGAAACGGTGTTCTGCATGATCGCCGCTTGCGTGCTCGTGCAGATTGCAGGGTGGCTACGCACAGCGATTGCTGTATGGTCGGCGCTTTCAGCGCACCAGGTTCACCGAATGAAACCCGAATCCTTGCAACTGCTGGTCACACGGACCATGCCCTTCGGCAAATACCAGGGCCGGATCATCGCCGACCTGCCGGGCGACTACCTGGCATGGTTCGCGCGCAAGGGCTTTCCGCCCGGCGAGCTGGGCGGGTTGCTGGCGTTGATGCATGAGATCGATCACAACGGCCTGGGCGAGTTGCTGGTGCCATTGCGGCACAAGCGTTGAGATCAGTGCTGGATGCTTCGCGGGCAAGCCTGCGAAGCATCCTCCAGCGCCTCCAGCCGATCACTTGGCCGGCGCCACCACCATCTCCACCCGCTCCCCCTTCTTGATCAGCGCGTACACCACCGCCGTCACCAGGCTCCCGGCCAGGATCGCCAGCAGGTACAGCAGCGCATGATTGATCGCGTTGGGGATCAGCAACACGAACAGTCCACCGTGCGGCGCCATCAGCTTGCAGCCAAAGTACATCGACAGCGCCCCCGTCAGCGCACCGCCGGCGATGCTCGCCGGAATCACCCGCAATGGGTCCTTCGCCGCGAAGGGAATCGCGCCCTCGGAGATGAAGCAAAGCCCCAGCACCAATGCCGCCTTGCCCGCCTCGCGCTCACTCTGGGCAAACTTGCGCCGGGCCAAAAAGGTAGCGATTCCCAGGCCGATCGGCGGCACCATTCCAGCGGCCATGGTCGCCGCCATCGGCGCGTAGCTCGACGAGGCCAGCAAGCCTACCGAGAACGCATAGGCCGCCTTGTTGATCGGCCCGCCGAGGTCGACGCACATCATCCCACCCAGCAGCAATCCGAGCAGGATCGCATTGGTGGTTCCCATGCTGTCGAGAAAACGCGTCAGTCCCTCGAGCATCGCCGCCACCGGATGACCGACCACGTAGATCATCACCAACCCGGTGAACAGGCTGGCCAACAGCGGGATGATCAGGATCGGCTTGAGCGCTTCGAGGCTGGTGGGCAGACGCGCCCAGCGGCTGATGGCCTTGGCGCTGTAGCCAGCAAGAAAGCCCGCGACGATACCGCCAATGAAACCCGCCCCCAGGGTGCTGGCCAGCAGGCCACCGATCATCCCTGGGGCCAGGCCCGGGCGGTCGGCGATGGACCAGGCGATATAGCCCGCCAGCATCGGCACCATCAGCTTGAACGCCGCCTCGCCACCGATCTGCATCAAGGCCGCAGGCAAGGTGCCCGGCTCCTTGAACGCCTCGATGCCGAAGACGAACGACAGGGCGATCAGCAGCCCACCTGCCACCACCATCGGCAGCATGAACGACACGCCGGTCAACAGGTGTTTGTAGACACCGGCCTTTTCACTTTTCGCGGGCGTCTCGGCTGCGCCCTCGGCGCTTTCCAGCTTGGCGTCGGCCAGCGCCTTGTCGAGGGTCGCCCGCGCCTGCTTGAGGGCGATGCCGGTGCCGCATCGGTAGATGCGCTTGCCCGCGAAGCGTGCAGCCGGCACCTCGATGTCGGCTGCCAGCAGCACCACGTCCGCCTCGGCAATGGCGTCGGCCGTCAGCGGGTTGCGTGCGCCCACCGAGCCCTGGGTCTCGACACTGAAACCGTAGCCCAGCTCCCGGGCAGCCTGCTGCAAGGCTTCGGCCGCCATGAAGGTATGGGCCACACCGGTCGGGCAGGCGGTGACCGCCACGATACGGGGTGCAGCGCTGCGGCTTGGCACCTCGGCGCCGCTCGCTTCGAGCACCTTGGCGTTGGCCGCCGCTTCATCGAGGAAACCTTCGCGATCGGCCAGCGCCTGGGCCGGGGTGCTCTGGTACACCGGCTTGCCGACGAAGCGACTCAGGTCCACCGAACCCGTGCTGACCACCAGCACCCAGTCGGCCTCGGCGATCTGCGCAGGGCTCAGGCGCCGCTCGGGGTGCTCGGCATCCCACACCTCGACACTGGTACTCCAGCCCCGGCGTTGGGCCGCGGCGGCCAGCAAGCGCGCACTCAATACACTCGACACCTGGCCATTCGGGCAGGCGGTGACGATCGCAATGTTCATCGGCGAGCCTCTTGTTGTTGTTCTGTCAGTTGCACGGCAGCCTCCAGGCGCGACAGCTGTTCGCGGTCGTCGATGCCGAAGCCCACCTGGGTCACCGCCTGGGCAGCGATGGCCGTGGCGCGGCGCAAGGTCTGCCCGGCGCTCTCGGCCTGCAGCAGGCCATGAACCATGCCCGCCACCAGCGAGTCGCCCGCGCCCACGGTACTGGCGATGCGCACCTTGGGCGGCTGGGCATGCAGTGCCAGGTCAGCGGCGAACCAGTTCACCCCGTGCTCGCCCTGGGACACCACCACGTGAGTGACGCCGCTGTCGAGCAGACGCCGGGCGGCATCGCGCTGCTCGGAAAAAGCCTGCACGGTGATGCCGAAAAGCTCGCCCAGCTCATCGGTATTGGGCTTGACCAACCAGGGTGTGCTTTGCAGACCGGCGCGCAAGGCTTCGCCGCTGGTGTCCAACGCCACCTTCAGGCCCTGCGCGGCCAACTGTCCCAGCAACTGGCAGAACCACTGCGTGCTGACGCCACGAGGCAAGCTGCCTGCCACCACCACCACGTCATGCCCGGCTGCCCGCTGTGCCAGGTACTCGAGCAGCTCGGCCTGGGCCGCGTCGTCGACCTGCGGGCCCTGGCCATTGACATCGGTGACCCGGCCATCGGCCTCGACCAGCTTGATGTTGGTGCGGGTTTCGCCCGACACGCGAACGAAACCGTCGTCGAAGCCGCGGCGGGCAATCAGCGCTTCGAAAGGCTGCAGGTTGTCGCGCCCCAGAAAGCCGCTGACCGTCACCTGATGCCCAAGGTCAGCCAGCACCTGGGCAACGTTCAGGCCCTTGCCGGCGGCGTGGCTGCGCTGGTCATGGGTGCGATTGACCTCACCGGCGTGCAGGCGCTCGAGGGTTACCGTGAGGTCGATCGCAGGGTTGAGGGTCAGGGTAAGAATCTTGGCCATTTCAATAACGCTCCACCAGCGCCCGTACCGCCTCGGCGCTGTCCTGTTGCAGGGCCTCGCGCGCCAGGGCACGGGCCGTCGGGTAATCGGCCTGGCGCACCAGGGCCTTGACTTCGGCGACGCTGCGCGCCGCGACGCTCAGTTCGTCCACTGCCAGCCCCAGCAGCACCGGCACTGCCTGCGGGTCGGCCGCCAGTTCACCGCACACGCCCACCCACTTGCCTTCGGCATGGGCGGCGCGCACGGTCATGTCGATCAGTTGCAGCACCGCCGGGTGCAGACCATCGGCCTGGGCCGACAGGCTCGGATGGCCGCGGTCGATGGCCAGGGCGTACTGGGTCAGGTCGTTGGTGCCGATGCTGAAGAAGTCCACCTCCCGGGCCAGTTGCGGGGCCAGCAGCGCAGCCGACGGCACCTCGACCATGATCCCCACCTGCAGGTCATTGACCGGGATCTCCTCACGCAGCCGCTCGACCATGGCCTTGGCCGCGCGCCACTCGTGCATCTGGCCGACCATCGGGAACATGATCCGCAGTGGCCGGTCGTCGGCCGCGCGCAGCAAGGCGCGCAACTGCTCCTCCATGACCTGCGGACGCTGCAGGGTCAGGCGCACGCCACGCACGCCGAGGAAGGGGTTGTCTTCATCGGCGATCGGCCAGTAGGGCAAGGGCTTGTCACCGCCCACATCGAGGGTGCGCACCACCAACGGGCGCCCCTGCAGGCCATCGAGCACGCGGCGATACTCGGCTTCCTGGGTGGCCACATCCGGCAGTTGCGGATGAGCCATGAAGATCAGTTCGGTGCGCAACAGGCCGACGCCTTCGGCGCCAAGCTCCACCACCTTGTCGATGCCACTGCTGTCACCGATGTTGGCGAAGACTTCGACGGCATGGCCATCGCGGGTCACGGCCGGCTCATGGCGTTTGACCCAGGCGGCCTGCAGACGCTGCTCACGCTGATCGCGTTCGGCCAACGCACGCTGCAGCTCATCGGCAGGCGGCGCAACGCTGACCTTGCCCCGTTGCCCGTCGAGCAACAGCGGCGTACCCGCCTCCACCAGCAGGATCGCCGCCCCGGCACCGACCACCGCCGGAATGCCAAGGGCGCGGGCGACGATGGCGCTGTGTGCGGTGGCCCCGCCTTGCGCGGTCACGATGCCAGCAACCCGCGCCGGGTCGAGACGCGCCACATCGGACGGCCCGACTTCAGCCATCACCAGTACATAAGGCTGTTGCGGCTCGGCCTGCTCCGCGACGCCACACAGCTGCGCCAGCACCCTTCGGCCAATGTCGCGCAGGTCGGCGGCACGTTCGGCGAGCAACGCATCGCGCAGCGCCTCCTGTTGGCTTGCGGCCGCCTCGATCACCGCCATCCACGCCGCTGCGGCGCTTTCGCCCTGGGTCAGGCGCAGGTCCACCTCATCGCCCAGTGCCGGGTCGGCGAGCATCTCCTGGTGTGTGATGAAGATCTCACCGATCGCCTTGTCGCTGCGTTGCACCAGTGTCTGCAGCTCGGCGTTGACCGCTGCCAGGGCAGCACGCAGCCTGGCACGTTCCTGGGCGCAGGATTCGCCGCGCAGCGGATAATCGATCTGGCGCTCAATCCGTACATGGGCCGGCCCGCTGGCGATGCCTGGCGCGGCACCGACGCCCTGGACCTGGCTACCGGGCAGCGGCGCTTGCAAGGTTTCGCCCACCACCTCGGCGACCGGCAGGGCATGCGCCGGCAACGGTTCGACGTCCTCGCCCAGGCCCTGTTCGATGGCTTCCAGCAAGACCGGCAGGGCATCACTGGCGATCCCCGGCTCGGCGATCAGTTCCAGTTCCTGCCCACGCCGAGCCCCTAGTGACAGCAGGCGGCTCAGGCTTTTCACCGATACGCCGGGATGGCCGCTGTCGGTCAGGCGGATGCGGATCTCACCCTCGAAGCCCTTGGCCAGTTGCGCCAGCACCTTCGCCGGGCGGGCATGCAGGCCATGGGGGTTGGCCAGTATCACGCGCACGCTGGGCCAATCGGGCGGCGCCTCGCCGCCCAGCACCTGCAGCACATCGCGGCTGCTGGTGGCCTGGTAGAGGGTCTGCCCGCGCCCTTCGATCAGCACCTGACACAGGCGCTCGAGCAAGGCCTGGTGCGCAGCGCCAAGGCTGGCCAGGCAGAACAGGCCGTTCAACGGCTGGTCACGATGACGCAGGGGCTGCTGCGGCGTCACGAACGCCAGGCCAGGCTGCAGCACATCGCGCTCGCTGTGCAACCACCACAACCCCTCCCCCAACGGCAGTGGCTCGGCCTGCTGCAACAGCGCTGCGAAACCGCTGTCTACACAGCCGCCACGCTGCAGCAGGCGCGCACCGCGCCAGGCCAGTTCAGCGAAGTCTTCGGCGGGCAGGTTCAGACCGATCAGCTGTGCATCCAGCGCCAGTTCACGCGGCGCCCCCTGCAACAGCTTGAGCAGTGCGTCGGCAGAGCTGGCGCGGCGCAGCGCCTCGGCCAGGTCGGTTTCACCGAGGGCACGCGTCAGCAGTTGCAGCAGGCGCAGGTGTTCGTCAGAGCGCGCGGCGATGCCGATCGCCAGGTAGACGATTTGCCCATCGCCCCAGTCCACCCCCTCGGGAAACTGCAACAGGCGAACACCGGTGGCGTACACCAGGTCGCGGGTCTGCGGGGTACCGTGGGGAATGGCGATGCCTTGGCCGAGGAACGTGGAGCCCTGCGCCTCGCGAGCCACAAGGCCCTGGAGGTAACCCTCGGCGACCAGGCCATCGCTGACCAGCCGATCGGCCAGCAGGCGCAGTGCCGCTGCTTTATCGCTGGCAACTTGGCCCATGGCTATCTGCTCTCTCGCGAGCTCGAGCATGACCTTCTCCTTTTGCAGTACCCGTCGCTCGGGACTGAGGTTATTGTTGTGGGATTCAACGCGTTTTTTCACCCGCGGGCTCAGGGGCAGTTCCCGTTCAATCGGATGCTGAAACGTTTAATCTGACCAGGCGGCCACGTTACTCGATAATCTGCGTAGGAAAAAGCCCCAGTTTGTCGGAACAATTGCGACAATGGTCGCCTGCACTTGGACACAATTCTGAGTAAGACTAACCGATCAGGCGCCCCAGGCTGCCCCGGTAATAACAAGGAAAATGCGGTGAAACTCAGCGATATCGCACGTCTGGCCGGTGTTTCCGTGACCACTGCCAGCTACGTCATCAACGGCAAGGCCGAACAGCAGCGCATCAGCAGCGCCACCGTCGAGCGGGTGCGCGCCGTGGTCGATGCCCACGACTTCACGCCCAACCCCCAGGCTGCCGGCCTGCGCAGTCGGCACACACGCACCCTCGGCTTCATCCTCCCGGACCTGGAAAACCCCAGCTACGCACGCATCGCCAAGCAGCTCGAACAGGGCGCGCGAGCCCGTGGCTACCAGTTGCTGATCGCCAGCAGTGATGACCAGCCCGAAAGCGAACGCCAACTGCAGCAGTTGTTCCGCGCTCGCCGCTGCGATGCGTTGTTCGTCGCCAGTTGCCTGCCGCCGGAAGATGACAGTTATCGCGAAATGCAGAACAAGGGCCTGCCAGTGATTGCCATCGACCGCCGCCTCGACCCCGCGCACTTCTGCTCGGTGATCAGCGACGACCGCGATGCCAGCCGCCAACTCACCGAAAGCCTGCTGGGCAGCAAGCCTCGCAGCATCGCCTTGATCGGTGCGCGTCCGGAGCTGTCGGTCAGCCAGGCCCGCGCCGGGGGGTTCGACGAGGCCCTGCAAGGTTTTGATGGCGAAGTTCGCCGCTACGAAGGCGACGCCTTCAGCCGCGCCTGTGGCCAGCGCCTGATGGAAACGCTGATCGACGAGCTCGGCGACCTGCCCGATGCCCTGGTGACGACCTCCTACGTATTGCTGCAAGGCGTGTTCGACGCCCTGCAAGCCCGTGCCAGCGGGCCACGTGGGCTGCAACTGGGCACCTTCGGCGACAACCAGTTGCTCGACTTCCTGCCGCTGCCGGTCAACGCCATGGCCCAGCAGCACGGTCAGATCGCCGCCACCGCACTGGAGCTGGCCCTGGCCGCCATCGAGCAGAAGACCTACGCCCCAGGCGTACATGCCGTGGCGCGAACCTTCAAGCAGCGCATTTCGGCCTGAACATGCGCCTGATCGACACCCATACCCACCTGGACTTCCCCGACTTCGACGCCGACCGCGAGCGCCTGCTGGCCAACGCAGCGGCGCTGGGGGTCGGGCGCATGGTGGTACTGGGGGTGGATCAGGGCAACTGGCAGCGGGTCTGGGACCTGGCTTGCAGCGATGCACGCCTGCCAGCCGCCCTCGGCCTGCACCCGGTGTACCTCGAGCAGCACCGGCCCGAACACCTGGCGCAACTGCGCGCGTGGCTAGAACGCCTGCGCGGCGATCCACGCCTGTGTGCGGTCGGCGAGTTCGGCCTGGACTATTACCTGCCCGAGCTCGACAAGGACCGCCAGCAGGCCTTGTTCGAAGCGCAATTGCAGATGGCCTGCGACTTCGAATTGCCTGCGCTGCTGCACGTACGCCGCAGCCACGCCCAGGTGATCGCCACGCTCAAGCGCTACAAGCCCGTACGCGCCGGCATCATCCACGCCTTCGCCGGCAGCTACGAAGAAGCACGCGAATACATCAAGCTCGGCTTCAAGCTGGGCCTGGGTGGCGCCGCCACCTGGCCGCAGGCCTTGCGCCTGCGCAAGACCTTGCCGCGCTTGCCGCTGGAGAGCGTGGTACTGGAGACCGACGCGCCAGACATGCCGCCGGTGATGCACCCCGGCGCGCGCAACAGCCCCGAGCATCTGCCCGATATTGCCCGAGCGCTGGCCGAGGTCATGGGGGTGGAGTGCGTGGCGCTGGCCGAGGCCAGTACGCGCAACGCCTGTGAGCTGTTCGGCTGGTAGCCGCGCAGGCGCTTACTCTTCGAACAGGGTGCAAGCCATCACCAGGGCGTCTTCACGCCCGCCAGCGACCGGGTAGTAATCGCGACGCCGACCGATCTCGTTGAATCCGTAGCGCTCGTACAAACGATAGGCCGACTGGTTGCTGGCACGCACCTCCAGGAAACACTCGCGCCCATTGAGCTGGTAGGCACGCGCCATCAGGTGTTCGAGCAGCCGCAAGCCCAGGCCGCGCCCCTGGTTCTCCGGCTTGACCGTGATGTTGAGCAGGTGCGCTTCGTCGATGATCACGTTGATCACGCCATGCCCTACCTGCTGCTGGCCGTCGAACATCAGCCACACTTCGTAGGACTTGAGCGCATCCTGGAAGATCCCGCGGGTCCAGGGGTGGCTGAAGGCGGCATATTCGATCTTCAGCACGTTATCCAGATCCGCCTCGGTCATCGGGCGGAAACTGATCGAGTCACTCATTCAACGCTCTTCCAGCGCGCCATCAGCTGGCGCATCGCTTTCCAGACGTCCGCCTTGCGTTGCGGTTCGTCCATCAACAGTTCAAGACCCGGCAATGCCCAGACATCGCCCAGGCCGTCGATCTTCAGTGATTGGTAGTAGGCCTGGGCATCGGCGTCGCCGGCAAAACGCACCGCTGGCAGGCCGATCAGCCAAAGGCAGGTGCAGGGGGCCTCTTCGAGGCGGGCCTGGATGAAGCCCTGGACGAAATCACGCGCAGCCTCCGGCCCCTGCTCCATGTTGCCGCGTACGAACAGCGGCCAGCGCACCGGCTCGCCGATGATCTGCGGCGCGTCCGGCAGGCCCGCAGCGCGCAGCATGTCCTTGAGCAACAGGTAAGAAGGGTCGCGGCTCTGGAACGGCTGGCCGGTGGCAAGCTCCACCAGCAACAGGCACGTGCCGGCGCGCAGCAGTTGCAGGGCGAAACGCGGCGGCGGCACCGGGGCCGGACGGGCAGCCTTGGGCGCCTCCTCTTCGCGCTCGACCGGCTTGGCAGCAGGCTTGGGCGTGCTGCCGGGGCGCGGGATCTCGATTTTCGGTCGCTCGCCGGAGCGGGCATGGACCGACGCGGCTTCGCCCTGCGCAGGCGCCTGGCGCACCGGCTGCACCTCGACATCCAGCTCCTCGACCGGCGCCACCGGCAACAGCAGCTCGGGGCGCGAAGGCGCGGCGAACGGCAGTTCGGCACGCGGCAGCCAGTGCACCACTTGCATGGCGGAAAGGTAGGCGCGGCGGCGGGGTTCGGTCAGCAAGGCTCGGGTATCCGGGGGGTTTGGTTCAGTCGGGCATTCTAACGCCGTTGGCGGCACCGTGCTGCAACAGGCTGGCGGAAAAATTTATTGCTTGTGTCGGCCTCTTCGCGGGCAAGCCCGCTCCCACAGGAT
>NZ_JBNFMU010000092.1:0-28258 GCF_049942315.1 Pseudomonas wayambapalatensis | reverse complement strand
TGTAGGAGCGGGCTTGTCCCGCGATCGGGCGCGCAGCGGCCGTAAAACTGACACAGAGGTTTTTCAGGAAGACTTCGGTCGCCTGGTTGCACGGCCGCTGCGCGCCCGATCGCGGGACAAGCCCGCTCCTACAGGAATCGCGTCAGTTGCGGATTTGCATTGGCCTTGCCCGCGAAACGGCCGGAACTGGCACAATACCGCCCATGGACAGACTCCCCACCTGCTGCACCCCACTCCAGCATCACTGGCCCCTGCCCCAGCCCCTTCCCGGCGCGGTGCTGGTCAGTTGCGCCTTCGACCCCAAGCGCCTGGCCGCCGACGATTTCCAGCGCGCCGGCATCGCACAGAGCCCCAGCCTGCAGCGCTCGGTGGCCAAGCGTCAGGCCGAGTACCTGGCCGGCCGAGTCTGTGCCCGTGAGGCGCTGCAACTCCTGGACGGCCGCGACTATGTTCCGGGCAGCCACGAAGACCGCTCACCGGTCTGGCCCGCCGGCATCCGAGGTTCGATCACCCATGGCCAGGGCTGGGCCGCTGCCGTGGTCGCCCACGAAGGCGCCTGCAAAGGTATCGGCCTTGACCAGGAGAGCCTGCTCGACGACGAACGCGCCGAGCGCCTGGCGGGCGAGATCCTCACCGCCGACGAGCTGCAGCGCCTGGACCGCTCAACGATCGGCCTGGGTGTGACCCTGACCTTCTCGCTCAAGGAAAGCCTGTTCAAGGCCCTCTACCCCCTGACCCTCAAGCGCTTCTACTTCGAACACGCCGAAGTGCTGGAGTGGGACGCCACAGGCCACGCACGCCTGCGCCTGCTCACCGACCTGTCGAGCGAGTGGCACCATGGCCGCGAACTCGACGGCCAGTTCTGCCTGCAGGACGGCCACCTGCTCAGCCTGATCAGCGCCTGAGCCTCACCCCGGCGCCTGCTGTCGTGGCCAGTTCAGGCTGAAGCAGGCGCCACCCAGCGCCTCGCTGCGCCCCACCTGCGCCCGCCCACCGTGCCAGTAGATGATCCGCCGCACGATCGACAGGCCCAGGCCATGCCCTCCCGAGGCACGGGTACGGCTGTCATCCAGGCGGGTGAAGGGGGTGAAGATGCGGTCCCAGACGCCTTCGGGAATCCCTGGGCCGTCGTCCTCCACTTCGATGCGGCAACGTTGCTGGCCAAGCTGAAAGCTCAGGCGCACCTCGGACTCGGCATGGCGCATGGCATTGCTCACCAGGTTCTGCAACGCCCGATGCAGGTAGCGCGGTTCGGCCTCGACCCAGGCCTGATGGTCTTCCCCCAGCTGGCAGGTCCCGCGGGTCACCCGAACATCCGCACGCAGCGGTGCCAGTTCGTCGATCACCCGATCCAGCAGGCTGTCCAGCTCGATGCGCTGGAACTTCAGGGCCGGCGCGCCCTGCTCCAGGCGCGCGTAGGTCAGCATCTCGTCGACCAGTCGGTCCAGGTCCTGGATATCGCTGTCCATGCCCGCCAGGTGCTTGCTCCGCGCCTGCTCGGTGCTGGCGCTCTCGATCATCTCAAGGCCGAAGCGCAAGCGCGCCACCGGTGTGCGCAACTCGTGGGACACCGCCCGCACCAGCTCACGCTGCATGCTCAGCGAGCGCTGCAAGTGCTCGGCCATGCCATTGAACGCCGCTGCCAGGCGCCCGACCGAGTCCGCATCACCGGCCGGCACGCGGGTTTCCAGGCTGCCCTGGGCGATGCGCGAGGCCGCCATCTCCAACCCCGAAACACGGCGCTCGAGCTGGCGCACCAACAGGTACACCACCAACCCGATCAGGCACAGGCCGAGAAAGGCGATCAGGATCAACAGCTGCGGCGGATAAGGATTGAGCTGATACAGCGGGCCGATTTCCAGCACCCACGGCGAGCCGGACAAACCGGCAAACACGCGGATCGAGTCACCATCGCGGCCCAGCGCCATCACCGTGTCGCCTTCCTCGACCCGGCGCCGCTGGTCGTCGTCCAGCCCTACCCGCTCGATCCGCTGCAGGGCGATGTCGAAACCGAACCCCTTGCTCTGCCTGATCTGCGCCAACCGCTGCTGCTGCTCGGTCACCGGGTAGCGCACCAGCTCGTCGGCCAGCAGATAAAGGGTGGCACGGGCCAACTGCTCGCTGACCTGCTTGACCTGCGCGACCAGCACCACATCCTCGTGCGCCACCTGGCGCAAGACCTTGGCCGCATGCGGACCGGTCTTCTCCACCACCACCAGGCCGCGCGCCAGACGGCTGCGCTGCCCGGCATCGAGGGTCTGCATCGACAGCGGCGCCAGGTCCAGCGGCACCCCGAGCAAGCGCTCCCAGATCACCAGCGACCGCTTGCGCTCGACCTCGTTCTGCAGCGCCAGGTTGTCCGCCATCAGGCTGAAGGTGCCTTGCGCCAGGCCCTCACGATGCTGGCCTGCGCGCACCTCGTTGACCAGGTGCAGGCTCAGCACGCCCAGCACCGCGACCAGCACCAGCACCACGAGCATGCCGCCATAGATGCGCAGGAAGATCGAATTCATGGGCTGGCATCGCCGACGAACAGGTAGCCCTTGCTGCGCAGGGTCTTGATCAGCCGCGGGTGGATCGGGTCGTCACCGATCTTGGGGCGAATCTTGGAGATGCGCACATCGATGGAGCGATCCTGGCCGTCGTAACCCACCCCGCGCAACGAGGTGGAGATCTGCTCGCGCGACAGCACCCGCCCGGCGTTGCTGGCCAGCAACCAGAGCAGGTCGAACTCGGCGCCGGTCAGGTCGATCGGCTGCTCGCCCAGCCAGGCCTCGCGCAGGCGGTTGTCGATGCGCAGCGGGCCGAAGCTCAGGTCATGTCCCTTGCCCTGCGGCGCCTCGCTGCGCCGCAGCAGGGCGTTGATGCGCGCCAGCAACAGGCGTGGGCGCACCGGTTTGCAGATATAGTCGTCAGCCCCCAGGTCCAGCCCCTGGATCTGGTCGAGTTCATCGCTGCGCGCGGTGAGCATGAGAATGGGGTTGGGGAACTGCCCGCGCACCCGCCGGCAGATGCTCAGGCCATCCTCGCCGGGAAGCATCAGGTCGAGGATCACCAGATCAGGCTGGCTGTCGATGATGCGCCGCACCGCCCGCCCGCCATCGCCCTCGACCGCCACCTCGAAGCCGTTGGCCTGCAGGTATTCGGCGGTGAGATCGGCCAGGCGCTGGTCGTCCTCGACGATCAGGATACGGTTGTTGGGCTGGTCCATCGCCGGTCACCTCTGTTCATGATCTTGTTGGCGGTGCGCTATCGTGGGGGCAGGCTTGCCCCGCGACGGGGCAACTGCCGCCCTTCACCAAAGGGCAACATATCCCTCGGATACTACGTCCCGCCCCAGGCACTGCCAACCACGCGAAAAATTCTGTCACAGGCCTGAAACCGGCAAAAACCTCTTGCGACAAGGCCTACAGCGAATACCCACCTTTCACACACAAAGTACCCACAAGTTATCCACAGCAGCTCGCCTTGCAAAGACCCCAATACCGCATTATCTTGTATCCCCATTGCAGCGAACCACTACATGTTGTGGCTTCGACCCAAATCACAAACACAAGTCCAGGCAGAAACTCAAGCGATTTTTCTGCCGGAACTTACAGTGATTTCAGCAGCCAAACCGCTCCTGCGGAGGCGCGACCGAGGCAAGCCCTCCAGGGCCTTGTTCGGGTATGGGTGTTGCAGGCATCGCCTGACACCCGACAGCAACAGTTTTTGGGCGTGACCCAGAATCTTTGACTTCGGCCAGGGAGCGGCAAGTGATTGCCCCTTATTCCTGAGTCTGTCCCGAAGTCGGTAAGCCCGAGCGGGCGGATGCACGTGCGCGTGGCATCCCCCGCCCGGGCCGGTCGAACTGATGGATGGAACGGTGGGCGCCCAAAAGGCGCCCGAACAATATAGAAACTGTGGAGACACCCATGCAAACCGACACAACTCGCGAGAACCCGCAGGCCAAGGCGCCGCAGGCCGCCGATTCGAACCAGGATCTGGCTGCGACCGCTCCGGGCCAGCTGCGCGTGATCAAGCGCAACGGCACTGTCGTCCCCTACACCGACGACAAGATCACCGTTGCCATCACCAAGGCGTTTCTTGCAGTTGAAGGTGGCACCGCCGCCGCCTCGTCGCGCATCCACGACACCGTCGCGCGCCTGACCGAGCAGGTCACTGCCACGTTCAAGCGCCGCATGCCGTCGGGTGGCACCATCCACATCGAAGAGATCCAGGATCAGGTCGAACTGGCCCTGATGCGCGCCGGCGAGCAGAAAGTCGCCCGCGACTACGTGATCTACCGCGACCAGCGCGCTAAAGAGCGCGCCACCCGCGCCCACACCGACGCCGTGGTCGAGCCGCACCCAAGCATTCGCATCACCCTGGCCGACGGCAGCCTGGCGCCGCTGGACATGGCACGCCTGAACACCATCATCAGCGAAGCCTGCGAAGGCCTGGCCGAAGTCGATGGCGACCTGATCCAGCGCGACACCCTGAAGAACCTCTACGACGGCGTGGCCATCAAGGACGTCAACACCGCCCTGGTGATGACCGCCCGTACCCTGGTCGAGCGCGAGCCGAACTACTCGTTCGTCACCGCCCGCCTGCTGATGGACACCCTGCGTGCCGAAGGCCTGGGCTTCCTGGGCGTGGCCGACAGCGCCACCCACCACGAAATGGCCGAGCTGTACGCCAAGGCCCTGCCGGCCTATGTCGAGAAAGGCGTCGAGTTCGAGCTGCTCGACCCTGCACTGAAAGGCTACGACCTGGAGCGCCTGGGCAAGGCCATCAATCACGAGCGTGACCAGCAGTTCACCTACCTGGGCCTGCAGACCCTCTACGACCGTTACTTCATCCACAAGGATGGCGTGCGCTTCGAACTGCCGCAGGTGTTCTTCATGCGCGTCGCCATGGGCCTGGCGCTGCAGGAGAAAGACCGCGAAGCCCGCGCGATCGAGTTCTACAACCTGTTGTCGTCGTTCGACTACATGGCATCGACCCCGACCCTGTTCAACGCCGGCACCCTGCGTCCGCAGCTGTCCAGCTGCTACCTGACCACCGTTCCGGACGACCTGTCGGGCATCTACAAGGCCATCCACGACAACGCCATGCTGTCCAAGTTCGCTGGCGGCCTGGGCAACGACTGGACCCCGGTACGCGCCCTGGGCTCGTACATCAAGGGCACCAACGGCAAGTCGCAAGGCGTCGTGCCGTTCCTGAAAGTGGTCAACGACACCGCCGTTGCGGTCAACCAGGGCGGCAAGCGCAAGGGCGCGGTCTGCGCCTACCTGGAAACCTGGCACCTGGACATCGAGGAATTCCTCGAGCTGCGCAAGAACACCGGTGACGACCGTCGCCGCACCCACGACATGAACACCGCCAACTGGATCCCGGACCTGTTCATGAAGCGCGTCTTCGACGACGGCAAGTGGACCCTGTTCTCGCCAAGCGAAGTGCCTGATCTGCACGACCTGACCGGCAAGGCCTTCGAAGAGCGCTACGAGTACTACGAAGCCCTGACCGAGTACAACAAGATCAAGGTATTCAAGACCATCCAGGCCAAAGACCTGTGGCGCAAGATGCTGTCGATGCTGTTCGAGACCGGCCACCCATGGCTGACCTTCAAGGACCCGTGCAACCTGCGTTCGCCGCAGCAGCACGTGGGCGTGGTGCACAGCTCGAACCTGTGCACCGAGATCACCCTGAACACCAACGCCGACGAAATCGCCGTGTGCAACCTGGGTTCGATCAACCTGCCGAACCACATCGTCGATGGCAAGCTGGACACCGCGAAACTGGCGCGTACCGTCAAGACCGCCGTGCGCATGCTCGACAACGTGATCGACATCAACTACTACTCGGTGCCACAGGCGCAGAACTCGAACTTCAAGCACCGCCCGGTCGGCCTGGGGATCATGGGCTTCCAGGACGCGCTGTACCTGCAGCACATCCCGTACGGCTCGGACGCAGCCGTCGAGTTCGCCGACAAGTCGATGGAAGCGGTCAGCTACTACGCCATCCAGGCCTCGTGCGACCTGGCCGATGAGCGCGGCTCCTACGAGACCTTCCAGGGTTCGCTGTGGTCCAAGGGCATCCTGCCGCTGGATTCGCAACAGATCCTGATCGAAGCCCGTGGCGCCAAGTACATCGACGTCAACCTGGAAGAGTCGCTGGACTGGGCTCCGGTGCGCGAGCGTGTGCAGAAAGGCATCCGCAACTCGAACATCATGGCCATCGCGCCGACCGCAACCATCGCCAACATCACCGGCGTGTCGCAGTCGATCGAGCCGACGTACCAGAACCTGTACGTCAAATCGAACCTGTCGGGCGAGTTCACCGTGATCAACCCGTACCTGGTCCGCGACCTGAAGGCCCGCGGCCTGTGGGACTCGGTCATGATCAACGACCTGAAGTACTACGACGGTTCGGTGCAGCAGATCGAGCGTATCCCGCAAGAGCTGAAGGACCTGTACGCCACCGCGTTCGAAGTCGATACCAAGTGGATCGTCGATGCCGCCTCGCGTCGCCAGAAGTGGATCGACCAGGCCCAGTCGCTGAACCTGTACATCGCCGGCGCTTCGGGCAAGAAGCTGGACGTGACCTACCGTATGGCCTGGTACCGTGGTCTGAAGACCACCTACTACCTCCGTGCACTGGCCGCGACCAGCACCGAGAAGTCGACCATCAACACCGGCAAGCTCAACGCCGTCTCCAGCGGCGGCGACAGCGCCCCGGTCCAGGCCGCGGGCCCAGCCCCGGTACCGAAGGCCTGCGCCATCGACGAGCCGGATTGCGAAGCCTGCCAGTAAGGCTTGGCTGAGGCTTCCCCCGGGAAGCCTCAATTTTCTGTGCAACAGCACAGCACCCTGTAGGAGCGGGCTTGCCCGCGAAGAGGCCACCACCTCTCCCGCAGACAGACATAAAAAGCCGCCGCCCAGTGCCGCGGCCAGCCCTCAAAGGGCGCTTCCGATTTGCGTGCACCGCACCGCAACCAAGATCCACCGGCCATACTCCATAGATGGCCCTCAAGCAGGAGAACCTCACCATGCTGAGCTGGGACGAATTCGATAAGGAAGACGGCGAAGTCGCCGCCAAAACCAACACCCCTGCGCAGGCCAACGCCGCCGCGACCCTCGACAAGCTCGACAGCGCCGGCGGTGCCGCCGCCCTGGAAGCTCGCGCCGCCACCGCCAACGACTCCGACGCGGTCAAGCGCGCCAAGGCCGCGCTGGACGCCCTCGACGTCGCCGAAGGCCTGGCCGAACTCGAAGGCTCCTCGGCCCGCGTCGCGGTAGACGAGAAGCGCATGATCAACTGCCGCGCCGACCTCAACCAGCTCGTGCCTTTCAAGTACGACTGGGCCTGGCAGAAGTACCTCGACGGCTGCGCCAACCACTGGATGCCGCAAGAGGTCAACATGACTGCCGACATCGCCCTGTGGAAGAGCATGGACGGCCTGACCGAAGACGAGCGCCGCATCGTGATGCGCAACCTCGGCTTCTTCTCCACCGCCGACTCGCTGGTTGCCAACAACCTGGCCCTGGCCGTGTACCGCCTGATCACCAACCCCGAGTGCCGCCAGTACATCCTGCGCCAGGCCTTCGAGGAGGCGATCCACACCCACGCCTACCAGTACTGCATCGAGTCGCTGGGCATGGATGAAGGCGAGATCTTCAACATGTACCACGAGATCCCGTCGGTCGCGAAGAAAGCCGCCTGGGGCCTGAAGTACACCCGCGCCATCTCGGATCCGGAGTTCAACACCGGCACCGTCGAAACCGACAAAGAGCTGCTGCGCAACCTGATCGCCTACTACTGCGTACTGGAAGGCATCTTCTTCTACTGCGGCTTCACCCAGATCCTGTCCATGGGCCGCCGCAACAAGATGACCGGCGTCGCCGAGCAGTTCCAGTACATCCTGCGCGACGAGTCGATGCACCTGAACTTCGGTATCGACGTGATCAACCAGATCAAGATCGAGAACCCGCACCTGTGGGATGCGGCGATGAAGGAAGAAGCGACCCAGATGATCCTGCAAGGGACCCAGCTGGAGATCGAATACGCCCGCGACACCATGCCTCGCGGCGTGCTGGGGATGAACGCAGCGATGATGGAGGATTACCTCAAGTTCATCGCTAACCGTCGCCTGACCCAGATTGGTCTGAAGGAAGAGTACCCGGGGACTACCAACCCGTTCCCTTGGATGAGCGAGATCATGGACTTGAAGAAGGAGAAGAACTTCTTTGAGACTCGCGTGATTGAGTATCAGACCGGTGGGGCGTTGAGCTGGGACTAAACGAAAAGGCTGCCGAGAGGCGGCCTTTTTTATTTTATCGACATGTGATAAGGACATTAACATGAACACTATAACGCTAGACATCGACACGACAAAGCTTGAAAGCTCAGCTGCACTCATAGCCGCAGCTGAAACCGAAGACGAATTAGGAAGCGTCCTCCGCTTTCATTTAGTGACCGAAAGCCTTTTATCCTTCTATATAAATGAAAGAAACAAGGGAGAGCTTTCAAAATACGCCAAGGAACCAAACAATTTTGGCGGAAAGCTCGGGTTAGCCACTGCTTTCGGACTTCCAATACCTCTAGCCCGCATTGCTCACCAAATTAATATAATTAGAAACAAGCTTGCGCACGAACCTCAATCATCTATTAACGATGGTGACTTAGGCGAGCTAGTTCGCAATGTCAATCGACTAAAAGAAATCGAACCAGACTTTACTCCAGTTGAAAAACGTTACCTGGAGCTGAGCATTAAAAACCCTGGCGAAAAATTATTATTTGGAAAGCATGGCAATAGAATAGACTTTTTACTAGCCGCCTTTACCTTTTACTCAGTAGCGCCAAAATACTTATTATTAGATATTGCATCTAGACGCGCGTCAGAAAGACCACTATAGATCAATAATTTCAGAAACCTCCTACATATAAAATAATTGAACATTTCAACCCCTGCGTTTAACTTATCTCGCGGCGCCTAAGAAACGCTCCACGTAGCGGTCGATCCGCTCCCGATAGATGCGGCATTTTTTTGCCTGTGGTTTAATCCTGCGCGCAGAAAATACGTGTTATGTCGGGAGCGGACTAATACAAGACCCGTAAGGGGAATACGTCCGGTCCGCTACGTGGGATTTCTTAGCTCCCGACACCTAGCCCTAAGAAAGCTGAAATCACGTAGAGGTAAAGGAAATGCCTATCAAGACGAGCGTTCGCAAGCCTTTCGCGTATGCGTCCAGCCTGTTCCACCCCCTCAGGATCCTGGAGGCCAGCCATGACTGACCTCCACTCCCCCACCCTCTTCACCCGCCACAACCGTCACCTCCACACCCTCTGGCTCGAATCCCAAGCCTGGTTCTGCGCCCACGAACTCGGTCGGATGACCGGGCGTTTCTTCGATGAGCACTGTACCCGCAAGCTCGACCCGGACCAGTACCGCACCGTGCAATTGCTGCGCTACGGCCAGTATCAGGAAACCACCATGGTCAGTGAGTCCGGGGCCTACACCCTGCTGGCCCATCATCACATTCCGGAGAATCGCCACCTGCGGCTCTGGCTGACCCACGAGGTGGTGGCAGTGCTGCGTGATGGGCAGATGAATGGGGGTGAAGCGCCGCGACTGGGGCAGATGTGCTGGCCTGGCGGGAGAACGGCGACGTTGCTGTATTGGCAGAGCGAGCCCTGGATGAAGATGCGGGATATGCCGGTGGTGCTGGCTGGGGATGGGGCTGGGGTGGTGCACAAGCGCAGGATGAGCTGGAAGGAATGCGCCCAGCGGGCTTTGCGGTTGCATGGGGTTTAGCTGAGCCAGGGCCATTTTACAAATGCCTGATTACTCGCTGCACCACTTGCGGAAACGGGCTTGTTGGGGCGCCGCCGCGAACACCTGCGAAGTCGATGCCGACCTGCGCGGTGCCTGCTTCGCGGGCAAGCCCGCTCCCACAGGTTGGTGCTGGGACGGCCTTGCCGACAGACTCAGCGAAGCAAAGCGATGTTTTCATCAATACGACCTTGCACGGTGCGCAGGGTGTCCTGGCTGATCATTTGCGGATAGCTGGCTTGGGCCATATCTGTGAAGCGAGCAGCAACCGCGCAAATGCGGTCGATGATGTCGCCTGCTGTATCCGCGCCAATCTCAGCCTCGTTCGCCAAGGCAAGCATTTGCCGACGACCGATATCCAGCGCTTCCCCCATCACATCCATCTGGTGATATCCGCCCGGCCCTTCGCAGAACGTCACGTCATATGCCGGCGCCAACGTCCACTCTCCGGTGCGCGACATGAGGTAGGCAAAGTTCTTGGGATGATCGTCGCGGTTATTGAAGGCAACGTTGAAAACAGCACGCTCGAACGCACGCGCCTTCTCACGTACATCATTGGTGCACAGATGCGTGGCGCGTAGAAAGTTGACGTAGTCCAGAGCTCCGGGAGATCTGAAGTCTGCCCCCGTAAATGCAGCAAGGCTTTGCATGGGGACACGCAGGTCGCCCTGGCGATCAAAGCGTTTACTGGCAAAAGCGGCCTGTCCGTCCGGCAAGTTGAAATGCTGGGTATCCGGTGTCTGGATGCCGCACAACCTGAGGCATTGGGCATAGACCATCTCAATGGCGCAGACCTCCGGATGCTCCTCCCTGGCCGGAAACTTGATCAGCCAAGCCTCGAGCCCAGGCCTGGCCACTGTTGTAAACACGCCGCTGTGCGTATCACGATAAACCAGCGCCTTCGGCCTGGCACCTTGAGGAGAGCCACCGACCAAAAGAAGCTTGTGCAAAAACTCGCCGCCCTCACCCTTGAGCACGGATTGGACTTCTGCTGCCAGTAGCTCAAGGGGAATATGCTCGTTCACCTCTGGCCCTTGCGGCGCTACAGGCTCGAATGACATCGCGCCCATTGCGTTGTCGCCGATATAAGCCAGGCGTTGGAGCGGACCAATGCGTGCAGCATTGAGACCACGGCGCTTGAACAGTCGGTCCATCAGCAACATGCCCCAGCCATCGGGCAGGGCATCATAGACAGGCCCCGGCAAACCCGACTGATGCGCAGCGAAGCCCTTGCGCAAGGCCTCACCACGGAGTGGCAGCAGGTACGAAGACAACTCAAACCCGCGTTGCCTGGCTTCATTGCTGTACTCGAACACGATCTGCGGACGACCTCCCACGGCTGCCGTGGAGGCCAATGCGCCCCACAACCAGCGCTCGCCCCACCCTTCGTAGTACACGCGCACTTGTTCAGACATTGTCGCGCTTGCTCCTGATCCGTTGCCGCTTGGCGCCTTGCTCATAACGACGCAAGTCGTCAAGGCTCTCGAGCGCAGGCATGAACAACGCCTCCAGCTCCTTGCCGCGCCCGAGCACCATGGCGATTCGCACAAGATTTTCGAAGCCGACACTGCGTCCTGATTCGAGACTGGACACCGTATTCGTAGCAATACCTGCGCGTGCAGCCACCTCTGCCTGCGTCAGTTGCTGCGCCAGCCGCTCGCTGCGCAGACGCTCACAGAGTCGCTTGACGACTTCGCTTGGCTTGCTGAGGCTTAGATCCAACATACGACGCGCTGACTCCCACACATTCTGCGATGGGTCGATTATAGTTCTCTTCGATGATGGCCGCCTCACATAATTCCTAAAAAAAATGTCTTATCTGAAGTTAATTGACATAAAACCTAATTTTTAGAAGTTAACTATATCTTTTACGAAAGTTTTCATTCACAAACTCACCCGTCTTCCAGCAAGCTGGTTTGCATAATCCCGCTTGGCACCCAAGCCATCCCCCCTGTAGCGTTGCACCATCATCAAATCCACGAGCCAAGTAACCCCCATGGAAATCCGCCATTTCCGCTACTTCCTGAGTGTTGCCCAGCACGGTCACTTCACCCGTGCCGCTGAGCAGTTGGGCATCGCTCCGCCAACGCTGAGCCGGCAGATCCAGGACATGGAAAACGAGCTTGGCGTACGCCTGTTCCAGCGCAGCCAGCGGGCCGTGCGTCTCACCGCGGCGGGTGAAGCGCTGCGGGTCGAGGCGTTGCAGGCGGTGCGCCAGTTCGATGCTGCGCAACTCGGCGCGCAGCGGGCCGGGCGGGGCGATGTCGGGCGTATCGAACTGGGTTATGTGGCTTCTGCCGCGTACTCGGGGCTTTTGCAGCAGCAAGTGACGCACTTCAGTCAATCCTGCCCCGGCGTCCAGCTCAATATTCGCGAGGTCGCCATGATGGCCTCGCCCGAGCTGGTTCGTGATGGGCAGCTTGACCTCGCCTATGTACGAATGCCCATGGAACTGCCAGAAGAACTGAACGCCATTACGCTGCTGGAAGAAGGCTTCCTCCTCGCCCTGCCCTCCAGCTCCCGCCTCAACGAACTGCCGCAGATCAACGCCGCACGGCTGGCCGGGGAAACCTTCATCCTGCCCGAGCAGATCTCCGGCACCTTGGCGGTAGCCGCACAGGGAGGCTTCACCCCGCACCTGGGGCCGCAGCCCGGCAGCCTGGTGGCGGTGGTCGCTCTGGTCTCGCTGGGCCAGGGCATCGCGGTGGTGCCGGAGTCGATGGTGCGCAGGGTCAATCTGCCGCAGGTCAACTATCGCCCGATCGAAGATTGCCAGCCGCGCTCCTGCCTGGCCCTGCTGCATCGCCGTTTCGAAAAGGCGCCGACGGTGCAGCGCTATATCGAGATGCTGGGGCGCGTGCGCTAGGCTCTGTACGAAAAGCCTTGATACTCGATGATGCTGCGTTGAAAACAGCCTCGGAATGCTCATTTACAGCCCGTAAACTCCGCTTGCTCGGCTGTTATCGCCTTGCCTTACCACCGTCTCAAGACTTTTCACACAGCCCCTAGTGTGTCGCGAGCATGGGCATGTAGTCGTGTTTGACTACGGCCCGCTGGCACAACAATGCCTAAGGATTATTCGATCAAGTCAGCACGGTGCAGCCGACCTGTGCTGTAAAAAGAGGGCAGATCTATTTTTACCGTAGGCTCGAGTGAACATTACAACCTTCAGAGAACGATTCGAGTATCGCGTCTTTACACGGAACAGGCCCAAAATTTCCGCTTCATCAGCGAGCGTAACAAAAAATAAATGTGCCCCCTTTGAGTTGCTCCTCGACGTACTGGCGACATTATGTGCAATGAATAATCATAATATGGTTCGGTTATGTTTCATTGACCCTGAGTCGGCGACATACGCTTCCCAAGCGGCAGCGCCTTCCTTAGTATCAGTACAGCTTAACTCACATCACACATTCGGTAGAGGTTATTGATGCCTCAAGCTTGAGCAGCTATCTTCCGCTTGGAGTTCGTCTGGAAACGATTACCTGAAATTGGGGATTGATAAATATCCTCATCCAGAAACCTTAGCAAGGCCTTAAGACTCTTCTTGTCTCCTGGGAAGACAAGCTTCATTTGCCCGGCCTCATCATGAATTCCTATATCAATATCAAAGCCGGCAGCGGCATTACGTAACTCCTGTGGCGTACAAGCGTCGAGAATACCTTCTTGATTAATGAATGTGACCTTCTTGCGTATCCAGTTATCAATATTCGCATCAAGCCAGGCGGAGTCAAAGCCATGAAATTTATCAAGGTTAAAGAAACTTTCCACCTCCTCCTTAGTGCTCTCATGATAATACGCATCCATGTCAAAAAGCCGCCGAGCATTATGAAGGCTAACGAATCTAAGCTCGGTAGGAGAATTATCAGCAACACGTTGAGTAAGTATTGCGGTTGGCTTATTGTCTAATGCAATACCTATCCCATCTAGTCGACGAAAGGTGTTTCTGTCATAAAAAATTGAAAACCTTCCCGTGGCTATTGCTTGACGCTTGTCGAAAGCTTGGACAACTACTGTCGTAAGTCCATTTTCAGTGAAGCCTCCAAACAGTCCTTTGATTACACCCAGCCCCTGCTCCGAGGGCTGCCAAATGTCTGCGTTATCTGGCTCTCGCACAGCGGCAATCAGGCCGTCCAGATCATCGAAGCCATCTATCAGAAGTACCTCGTCGTCATCAGGTCGGTAGCGTGCATCAAAGGCAACGTCGGTTTTGTTGCTAATGAATGCCTGAGTTTGCCGACGAAGCTCCACCTCGATATCTGTTTGAAGCTCGCCACTCGTAACAACTCTAAGAATACGCGGCGTTGTGCCTAGCAAAACAAAAAGATCCATCCGTTGGCTCCTAAAATGACTCAAGCACTGTGTGCGACGTAATGTAACTTACCTTACCAACATCTGCTGGCTTACTGATTACCTTCTTCGTGACAAGCAAAAGGTTTCCGCCATTATTTAGCTGAACCTCATAGAACTTATACCCGCAAATTGCTAGAACTGGGTTCGCGTAGAAAGACTTAGACACCCAGATGAAAACAAAGAACATTAACGCGAAAAAGGCGAACGTGAGCGGCTCAAGGAAATACTTCCCCCCACCAAGTACTGGCAGCATGTACGCCACAAAATATCCTGAAATCTCTTTATCGGCAGGCTTTATCGAAACTGCGGTGACGGTAGTTTTGTTCAATTTTGCGGATGAAGATATAATTATCTGATGACAAGTCGCACAAAGCGACAACGAACAAAATAGTGTAAATAGCGACCATAGCTTCTGGTCAAGGCTTTGATAAAGCAAGAATGAGAGCGTCAAACCGATGGGCGCAATCGTTGTTACTACAAGCGCGAATTTCATGAGGATGCTAAGCATAATCAGCCCTTCCACCGCCGTGCGCGAACGCGCCAGCGACTCTGTTGGATAGAGCTAGCATAGTAAAGCTTTTTACTGGATATCCATACAGCATTTAGCCATCCTTTGCCTTTTCCGCTTAAGTACTTTTGCTTACTAGGACAGGGATGTCAAATAGCCACGCTCCAGTGCTTGCCTAACGGTATACTGAGGCCGGCGCATAGCGCATTTGCTGACGGTTGGGCGTAAGCGGCACTAATTCCCCCCGGGCTGCATGCGTCCTACGCGGCATAGGCAGACCAATTTGAACTCGGATCGGCTGATGCTGGGCGGTGAGCAATGTGACTTACATGTGTTCGCTTGAGCAGAACGGGATCGTCAGAGAGGTTTCGGGCATAGAAGTCATGCCGCGAATTATACTAAATCAGGTGACGAAACTAGGGCTCAAGACAGGATACAAACGGGTACACCACAGCCTGAAGCCTTTGAGTAAGCATTTCTGTTCCTGGACGTCAGGACAATGAATTCATCAGTGAAATCGGGCGAGGTTTAAACGCTCAGACTGCAAGCATTTGAGACAGAGGCAGACGCCGTTGCTTTCCAATACAAGATTTTACGTGGTTGCGCGCTGGTTGAGAAAAACGAGACGCGCGAAGTCGAACACCGCTATCTTGATATCGAGTCGACCTACGGGGAATCCGTCGATGAATGTTCAAACGTCAACGAGTAAGGGATAGACGTACACTTATTCGACTTTGGCGCCGGGTCGCATCATCGCCGGCAAGCTACAGAAGGAAATCGGGAGCATCGGAGATGCAGGTAAGCGCTTTGAACGTGGAGGTTCATGAAGCGCTTACCAACGGGCTACGTTGAGAAAAGCAACGCAGCCGGAGTTAACTTACTCTTGATTTATAAATACATCTTTTGTTCTTTTTGTAACTTGATCGGCAATAAACTCTGATAGCTTTTCATTAGAGGACAGCTTGGTTGCGCCAAGGCTATACTTCTTAATTAAAAATCTTAACTCTTCCTTATTAAACTCTGCGAGCTCTTTTTCGATCTCACTTTTCTTCTTATCTTTGAACGAGTCGAAAATATTTAGACCCTCAACCTCCGGCCGGACCACCTCCTTTTCTTTTTGTTCCTTTTGATTTTTCTCATAAAATGGCCTCAATAAGCCGAGAAGAATTTCTGGATTTTCCTCAATCGCCCCACCGATTTCAGAAAGTACCTTCCCAAATATTTCTATATCTTTTCTGCTTATGTTTTTCATATATTAGACTCCTACTCGCTCCAGGAATTCAGCAGTAAGTGCTGTGATAATCCCTTTCGTATCATGGAAGTCCGATTTTCTTTTGGCTGTAGCAGATGTTATGAATGGCCTTGAGTCTACTGGTGCTTCAGCGACCGAGATCCGCTGAGGGAAATCATTTTCAAAAACGACTTCACTATAGTCACCTGAGCGCAATTCAGTCATGGTTGACTTGTGCAAGTTCGTTCTATAGTCAACTTTTGTAAAAATAATCCCCGCCAAATCTATTTTACAGCTGTGCTTTCTTTTTTTAAATGAATTTATTCTATTCAGTATCAGGCTTATGCCAATTTTCGACAGGATATCTGGAACTGTAGGAACTATATAATAATCACTGATACTTATTCCGTTTAATGTGATTGCACCAAGATTCGGCGGACAGTCGATAAGTATGAAATCGTAATCTTCTTTTATATCTTCAATTATATTACCCAGCACATCAACGTGACTAACATACGCTTTATTATCCATGTCTGGTATATCATCTTGAATCTCCACCAAATGTATGCTCGATGGCAATAAATCTAACCCTTCTATATCCGCAACATCGTTAAGTATGGCGTCATCTATATTGAATTGACTTTCGCCTTTTAACATATCATTGAACATATGATATAATGTTTGCCCGCGATCATGCCGATCCTGCCAGTCCTCTTGATCGATCAGCGATACAGTCGCATTTGTTTGTGGATCGAGGTCGATTACTAGAACCTTGTAACCGTCGACTGCAAGAGTTGCAGCAATATTCACAGTCGTCGTGGTTTTGCCAACACCACCTTTTAGGTTAATGAAGCTTACTACTTTTGTCACGATCTAGTCCTCGTATTAGCTTATTATGATTCTTTCATTTTAGAAGGTATCTGTACCATCCGCACTCTCCACTACTAAGACGCTACTATTTTGATGGCGTGGAGTCTAGATTTTTCATTTGCAAAAAATTTTCGGCATTAAATAGAGCAAAAAATGATCAACACGGTTCCTATTGCTCTGCCTCCGATGAAACGGTCTCTTTGTTTTCGCGCGCCATGACCTCTCGAGCATCCTGGATTTCGCGCCAGAACTTCGCTCTCCTGAAGTACCGCCAGGGCTAAGCGATGTGCCGCACTAAAACCTTGAGAATTGGTGACTAGAGCATAGCGCTCAAAAGCGTAAGCCGCCCGAAGCACATGGAAACCTCCGAGGTTATGTGCATGCAGGATATCCGGTGCAGGGCGGATGATTTCTGCCTAGGTCGTTAGCCTCACGTTTTAACCGTGCCAAGTCCGATAAGATGGCCTCACGCAAGCGCATCCCTGTGGCTCGCGCCAGCAAATATAAGCACGGCCCCCCTCGCAGCAGCTGATGGCTGCAAAGCGCATCGACGATCTGCTTAATCTGTTCGCGGTCTTGACGCTGCGGCACAGAATTTCTCCACCCGGTGCGCTGCATACCATAGCCTTGCTCGGACTTGGCAACTTCACGTACTGATCACCGCGAAGCACCGCCATTGTCTTGCTAGGCTCTGTCTGAAATGTATCTGCACTCGCCCATACTGCGTTGAAACGGGGCTCGGAATGCTCATGTACTCCAGTACAGTCGTGCGCGACCCCGGGCGTTCCTCCCCCCGTTTCGCCTTGTCTGGCCTTCGCGCAGACACATTTCAGACAGACCCTAACGTTGGATAACCTGTCTTATGCGGTGCTCAGAGCAAGATCCTCGGTCCGACCAGGTCGCGTAAGTGAGATGCGCATGTTTGATACCGGACCGCTCCTCGGAACAAAACCATTTGACGAATGCCCATCACCCACCCATCACAGTGCGCTTTGACTGTGGCCACAGCCGAACTAGTCTTTCAGCGCCTGCGGCCCTGCGTAGCTCAATTGCTTGCCAAAGCCGAAATTGCGGCCATCGCGCCTACCCACCAATGCCATGTCGGTCACCTCATCTGCCGTTCTCAGATCCTCGCCCCACGTCATCCCGCCAGGAATGCTGAGTGTTATCAGGGATCAAGGCCCCTGCGACCTGTGGGGATGTCCTCTAACGCGGGACTGGCGGCTCCTTACGTCCGGGAGCGAAGGCATCTCATGATCTGGCCTCCTGAGCACCGTTACCGGTGGGCGGGTGGAGGCAGCATTGGCTGACGAGACCAGTGCCGCGAGATCCTGAGCCATGTGCAAGCAGCAATGCGATGACCGGGGCATGCCTGACTGTCAGTCAGGTGCAGTCCATTCCTTGGTCTGCGGCACCATCATCTACAGCGCTGTTGCTGGTGACATCGGCGTTTGTCACGCCGATTGTCACGAGGGGGAATGCCGCAAAGCCTTGTGCAATGAGGGCTGCAGCAGTGGTAGAAGTGCCCGTCTCTTTCCAGGAGAAAGAGACGGGCGCAGGTTGGCGCAAGATTCGGCCAAGCGGATAGGTTGCTGCAGAGCAGCAAAGTAGGAGGTGTTGTCTGGCGCACGAGGGCCATGATTTGAAGTAGGCATCCATCACCGGGGAGGTGACCGGGCGAGCTGCCGGATGCGAATCGCCATTTGGAGGGGAGAACCACCGCTGAAACGGCGTAACGTTCAAGGTTCGGATTACCTGGGTTGCTGTCATCGACAGCGCTTGCACAATCTTTACGTCCGCAGTACGGGATGGCCAATCGATGAGTTCGCATGATTTTGCGATTGGACATGATATTGAGTGCTCGGAAAACCGGGTTTTCCGCCTGACTTGATCCTTATGTCTTTTAGGTTATTCCCCCACGCAGCGGGGCTTTTCGGTCCTGTTTTTAGACTCTGAGAGGCATTTGTCTTGAGGGCAAACTAGTATATCGATCCTCACTGGCATGGAGCCGCCGATGATGTGCAAGCTTTCTCGAGGCCGTGTAGTCATCACCATGACGCTCCTACTATCCGGCTGTGTAAAACACCATACCGAATGGAACCATGTGCAACTGCTTCAACCTCAGCCGTTCCCGTTCGCTTACGCATCTTTTGCGTTAATGTCTGGGACCCAGAATCGCCAAACGCCTAGCCAAAGGCCGAGCGTGCAATTTTCAACATCCTCGATTCGATCTCAGGAAGGCAGCTCAGACAGGGATTACTCCCGCGTCACTGAGGCGGGGGGAAGCAGTTATCGAAATGGCAATCGACTCACCAAGTATCAAAAACGATGGATCGCGGTAGGGCTGCTGTTGGTCTTCATCGCTACCCCGTTCGCCTGGCTCCTTTATCCCTCATGGCGCCGATCAAGAAAGTCGCCCCGATCAGAATCTATAGCGCCCGCCCCCGAACAAACCTCAACGCATGAAATCCAGGACGACCATGACCTTTGCCCAAACTGTGGAAGTCGTATGGTTCAGCGCGTGGCCAAACGTGGAAGGCACGCGGGAAAACCTTTCTATGGCTGTTCTACCTATCCAAGATGTTCAGGAATTCGAACAATCGAAGCTTTAGGGGTTGATCCATCTGTCAGTCAGCCCCAGCCGCGAATCTGAGATTTTGGGTATGACGAGCTGTCCCTTCTGCTAGCGTAACCGCATTCGCGGGCAAGCCCGCTCCCACAAAGGCTGTGTGGGCTCTCAGGTGTCGAGTGCGCTGGTTGGTGGGAAACAGCAGTAAAAAAGTAGAAAGATCCAGAAACAAGAAGGCCCGCCAAAGCGGGCCTTCTTGTTGCACAAGCCAAACTACGTTGCGCCTATTGAAAATGGTGCCGGAGACAGGAATCGAACCTGCGACCTTCGCGTTACGAGTGCGCTGCTCTACCGACTGAGCTACACCGGCGTGTCCGCAAAGCTACCACCGCCGCCATCCATACGCAAACCCCTGTTTCCCTTCACTTATTACCCTGCGCCCCACCCTGCCCCGCCGAACCTGCACAGCCGCTGGGCGCGAGATCCTCCTCGATGTCGGTGGTGCACGCCCACCCGGTCGCCGCGCGGGTCAGTGTCAGGCGCTTGCCCACCACGTTCGCAGGCGCATCCGCGAGGGTGCAGACGATGCTGCCGGTGCCTGCAGCGGCATTGCCGCTGGCGACGATGGCGCAGTGGTTGGTCGTGGGTTGCCCGCCCAGCGCGGTAACGTCGGCGACGTCCTTGCCTTCGTTCAGGCGCAGGTCCATCGGGGTCTTGAGCGCGGAGATTTCCAGGAGGCCGGCCGCTGCTTTGGTGCGGGCCTGGTGGTTGGTGTACATGGGGATAGCGATGGTCGCGAGGATGCCGATGATCGCGACGACGATCATCAGTTCGATGAGGGTGATACCGCGTTGGCCTTTCATAACAGGTTCCTTGTCGATTCGGTCGGGCCGCGAGCCGCTGGGCGGGCCGGGGCCGGCTGGGGCGCAGTAGAGCCCAACGGACACCTTTTGTCACCCCTGCGTGGCTGGACGTCATGTCCGCTCGACTACTCTAGTGGGCGTCTGGAGTTTCTGCCCTGGGTGGGGCGCGGCAAGCTGTTACGGAGCTTGTCGGGGTGTAGCAAGGAGCTGGTGAATGAAGGGTTCGACTCGGTTGTATGCGTGGCAGGGCGTGGATGCGCAGGGGGCGCGGGTCAGTGGGCAGATGCTGGGACGTAGCCCGGCATTCGTGCAGGCGGGGTTGTTACGCCAGGGCATCGAGGGCGCGCGGGTGTGGCCTGCGGGTGGGCGGGGTTGGAAACTGCCGGTGCGACGGGAGAAGGTGGATGCGCCGGGGTTTTCGCGTCAGTTGGCGACGCTGTTGAAAGCGGGAGTGCCGCTGCTGCAGGCGTTCGAGGTGATGGGGCGCAGTGGTGCTGACGCGGGGATGGTGGGGTTGCTTGGGCGCTTGCAGCAGGATGTTTCTGCGGGGCTGGGGTTGGCGGATGCGTTGCAGCGGCACCCGCGTTGGTTCGATGCGTTGTACTGCAACCTGGTACGGGTCGGAGAGCAGTCGGGGACGCTGGATCGGCAGCTGGAACAATTGGCAGACCTGCTGGAGCGGCGTCAGGCGCTGCGGCGCCGGGTGCGCAAGGCGATGCTGTATCCGCTGATTCTGCTGCTGACGGGGCTTGGGGTGTCGGCGTTGCTGTTGCTGGAGGTGGTGCCACGCTTCGAGGGGGTGTTTGCGGGGGTGGGTAAGGAGCTACCTGCATTTACCCGGTGGGTTATCGAATTGTCTGACGCGCTGGGGCGCCATCTGCTCGGTGTGCTGGGGGTATTCGGTGTGGCGGGGCTGGCGTTGCGCAAGCTGTACCAGGAGCATCTGCCGGGGCGGTTGTGGATGATTCGCCAGGCGCTGCGAGTGCCGGTGTTCGGGCGGTTGTTGAGCCATGCGGCGTTGGCACGGTTCGCACGCAGCCTGGGGACGGCCTATGGTTCGGGGGTGGTGCTGCTCGATGCGCTGGAGACCGTAGCGGCGGCGAGCGGCGATGCCTTGCACGAGCGGGCGATTCGCCAGTTGCGCCAAGGCATGGCCAATGGCTTGGGGCTGCATCAGGCGATGGCGCTGGAGCCGTTGTTCGCGCCACTGCTGGTGCAGTTGACGGCGATCGGTGAATCCAGCGGCACGCTGGAGGCGATGCTGAACAAGGCGGCCTGTCATTACGAGGAGCAGGTCGGCCAGGCGCTGGAGCAGTTGACCAGTCTGCTGGAGCCAGCCATCGTGCTGATCCTCGGTGTTCTGGTAGGTGGCCTGGTAGTGGCCATGTACTTGCCGATCTTCCAGTTGGGTAGCCTGATCTGACATGAATCTGTGGACTTTTCTTGCCGACCAGCCAGGGTTTTTCCTGGCAAGTGCAGCCGTGCTCGGGCTGCTGGTGGGCAGTTTTCTGAATGTGCTGGTGCATCGCTTGCCGGTGATGCTCGAACGCCAATGGCAGAACGAGGCGCGGGAGGTGCTGGGGATGCCGGTGCAAGCGCATGAGCGTTTCGACCTGTGCCTGCCGGCCTCGCACTGCCCCAGTTGCGGGCATCGGATTCGGGCGTGGGAAAACATTCCGGTGGTGAGTTACCTTGCCCTGCGCGGGCGCTGCTCGACGTGCAAAGGGCGGATCAGCCCGCGTTATCCGCTGGTGGAGCTGGCCTGCGCGGGGCTGTCGCTGGTGGTGGCGTGGCATTTCGGGGTGAGCGTGCAGGCGCTGTTGGCGCTGGTGCTGACGTGGTGCCTGCTGGCCCTGAGCCTGATCGATGCGGAACATCAATTGCTGCCGGATGTGCTGGTGCTGCCGACGCTGTGGCTGGGGCTGGTGGTCAATGCCTTCGGTCTGTTCGTGCCGCTGGCCGATGCGCTGTGGGGGGCGGTGGTCGGTTACCTGAGCCTGTGGTCGGTGTATTGGCTGTTTCGGCTGGTCACCGGCAAGGAGGGCTTGGGCTATGGCGACTTCAAGCTGCTGGCGCTGCTGGGCGCCTGGGGCGGCTGGCAGGTGCTGCCGCTGACACTGTTGCTGTCGTCGGTGGTGGGGGCGGTGATCGGGCTGTGTCTGCTGCGCCTGCGCAAGGCTTCGCTGGGGACGACGATGCCTTTTGGGCCCTATCTGGCGATTGCGGGCTGGATCGCATGGCTCTGGGGTGATGAAATATACGCTTCCTACATGCAACTGCTCGGATACTGATGACCACTGCTGCATTTACCCCCTGGATTCTCGGACTGACCGGCGGCATCGGCAGCGGTAAGAGCGCTGCTGCCGAGCGTTTCGTCGAGCTTGGCGTGCACCTGGTGGATGCCGACCAGGCGGCGCGCTGGGTGGTCGAGCCGGGTCGGCCGGCGCTGGCGAGCATCGTCGAGCGCTTTGGTGCGGGCGTGCTGCTGGATGACGGCACCCTCGACCGCTCGGCCCTGCGCCAGCAGATCTTTGCCGACCCGGCGCAGCGGCGCTGGCTCGAGCAACTGCTGCACCCGCTGATCGGGCAGGAGATCTTCAGCTACCTGGCCAAGGCCGAGTCGCCCTACGCGGTGTATGTATCGCCGCTGCTGATCGAGTCGGGGCAGTACCAGAAGACCCAACGCATCCTGGTGATCGATGTGCCGCAAGAGGTGCAGATCGCGCGCACGCTGCAGCGTGACAACACCAGCGAGGAGCAGGTGCAGGCGATTCTCAAGGCGCAGTTGGCTCGGGAAGAGCGCCTGCGCCATGCCGACGATGTGGTGGTCAATGACCGCGACCTGCCGTGGCTGCATCAGCAGATCGACCAGTTGCATGCCTTTTACCTGACTTTGCGAGGAGGCCAGCCTTGAGCCAGCCAATGACCGTCGATTGCCCGACCTGTGGCGCACCTGTGGAATGGAGCGAGAAGAGCCCGAACCGGCCGTTCTGCTCGGATCGCTGCAAGCTGATCGACCTGGGGGCCTGGGCGGCCGAGGAACACAAGATTCCAGCAGCGCCGGAGTCGGAGGATGAGCTGTATTCGGGGGATCTTGAGCCTCGGCATTGATTTGATGAGGGGGTGGGGATGGCACCGGCTTTGCCGGTGATCGCGGGACAAGTCGGAGCGCCGAACCGCCGCTCCCACAGGGGCTGTGCTGACCTTTAGATTTTCAACAAGACAGTTCCCCACAGGTGACTTCCAAAGGGGGTTCCACAGGGGTTTTTAGAGGCGATTCAGCCCTTCCCCTGGCCCTCGTCATCCTTCCATGGGGCCTGCAGATAGCGGGTGCGGTTGAAGGTTTCCAGCCACTCGGGGCAGAACACCACCAGGGCGCTGATCACGGTGCCGTTGATGAAGGCCTCGGGGAATATCATCAGCCACAGGTAGCCAACGAAATCGCTGAGCCACTCGGGCATGGCGAACAGACCGTCCAGCCATAGCACGCCCAGCGCGGCCATCAGACACAGCAAGGTCGCCAGGGCGGCGGCGAAGAATCCTGAACAGAAGATATAGACGAACAGGTTACGCGGCTGGGCGCGTTCGACCAGGATCGCGCACACCTCGGTGACCAGCACCGGCAAGCCGATGATCAACAGGCCGTTGACGCCCAGCGCGGCCAGGTCCTGACGGCCGAGGGCGAGCAGGCCGAGCTGGGCAAGAAAACCGCCGAGTATGGCCAGCGGCCAGTCCAGCAGGAGGGTCACGGCAGTCATGCCAATGAAGTGGTAGGACACGCCGGTGTCGAAATCGCGGCGCACCAGCCACAGCGCGAACAGGCCGAACACGGTGCCGAACAGCAGGTGCTGGCGGCGGGGGTCGCTGAACAGCTCGACCCAGCGAGTGCGGCTGGCCGCCCAGATCAACAGGGGCACGTAGGCCAGCCAGCCAAGCGTGAGGCTGGTGGAGGACAGGACCTGTGCGCTGATCATCGCGACCTCGCGTGCATGTCGGATGCTTTCGAGTCTACACCCATTCCCTGATGACGATTCCCACGAACAAACAAGCCCTTATCCTTCACAATTGCAGGCTAAGCTTGTTCCCATGGATGACTCAGACTACCTGCGCCTGCTTACCATCCAGGCCGAACAAGCCAACGCGTTCCTGTCCAATGCCCGCAAATGGGAGCGTGAGCGTTGGGTCTGCCAACGCCTGCTGCAAGGGTTGAACATTCCCTACCGCAGCGAAGACTTCACCCCGGCCGGGCAAGAGCCGCCAGACGTGCTGTTTCGCGATGCGGCGTTCGAGGTGTTCTTCGTCCTCGACGAGGGGCGTCGGCTCAACGACGAATGGCGCGAGGAACTGCAGCGCCGGCGCAGTGCCTTCTCCCTGGCCCAACTGGTGCGCCGCGAGGCGCGCCCCCGGCGCATCAGCGCGCAGGAGCTGCTCGCGCGCCTGGCCCCGACCCTGCGCAAGAAGGCGCACAACTACCGCGAGCGCGGGCTGGACTTGAGCGAGCTGGATATCATCGCCTTCGCCAGCCTCAAGCGCGAAGTGCTCGACCTGAACAGCCATTTCCCGCCACCCACCGAATACCTGCGCCAGGGCTGGCGCTCGCTGTCGCTGGTGGGGCCGACCTTCGCCCGGGTCTTGTTCGCCCACCCGGACGCGCCGGATTTCCTGCGCGGCAACCTGGGGCGCAGCATTCTGTTCGATGTCGGTATCAGTCTTTGATCGCGTGCCGGGTGTCTTTGCGATGGCGTACACTCGGCGGCGGAGATGAAAGGTATTATCATTTGTTTCACGTGCTTGCGATAACGCTGCAGGAAAGGTTGTAGCGTTCTCGTCATCCCAAGCGTCTACCCACGAGGCCCACCATGACCAGCCGCCTGAATCCGGAAGATCAGCGTCGCGTCGATGAGTATCTGCGAGCCCCCCAGCATCAAGTCGAGCGCAAGCCTTTCAGGCCCTGGCTGCTCCTTGCCCTGGTGGTGATCGTGACCATTGGTCTGGGCCTGTTGAGCCGCTTGCTGAGTGGACTGGTGCTATGAGCTGCCTTGCGCTCGCCCTCCTCTCTCGCACGCAGCGGCCGGACCTTGTGTCCAAGAATTCCGTAAAACTTGTGAGATATCCCCATGACTCATCGCATCGTGATTGTCGGCGGCGGCGCCGGCGGCGTGGAACTGGCGACCCGCCTGGGTAAGAGCCTCGGCAAGCGCAAACGCGCCGAGATCACTCTGGTCGACGCCAACCTGACGCACATCTGGAAACCGCTGCTGCACGAAGTGGCTGCCGGCTCGCTGAACTCCTCGGAAGACGAGCTGAACTACGTGGCCCAGGCCAAGTGGAACCACTTCAACTTCCAGTTGGGGCGCATGAGCGGCCTGGACCGTGAAGGCAAGCAGATCCAGCTGGCTGCGACCCTCGACGAACAAGGCCGCGAGCTGCTGCCCGCGCGCACCCTGGGCTACGACACCCTGGTGATCGCCGTGGGCAGCAACACCAACGACTTCGGCACCCTGGGTGCGGCGCAGCACTGCCTGTTCCTCGACAGCCGCAAGCAGGCCGAGCGCTTCCACCAGCAACTGCTCAACCACTACCTGCGCGCCCACGCCGGCGATCAGGCCAGCGAGCAGATCAGCGTGGCCATCGTCGGCGCCGGTGCTACCGGCGTGGAACTGGCGGCGGAGCTGCACAACGCTGCGCACGAGCTGGCCGCCTACGGCCTGGACCGCATCCAGCCCAAGGACATGCACATCACCCTGATCGAGGCCGGCCCGCGCGTGCTGCCAGCCTTGCCGGAGCGCATCAGCGTGCCGGTGCACAAGACCCTGGAGAAACTCGGGGTGACGGTGATGACCAACGCCGCGGTCAGCGAAGTGACCGAGGAAGGCCTGAAGACCGCGACCGGCGAAGTGATCCAGGCGAGCCTGAAAGTGTGGGCGGCGGGTATTCGTGCGCCGGGCTTCCTCAAGGATATCGACGGCCTGGAGACCAACCGGATCAACCAGCTGGTGGTGCGTCCTACGCTGCAGACCACGCGGGATGACGACATTTTCGCCTTTGGCGACTGCGCTGCCTGCCCGCAGCCGGGCAGCGACCGCAATGTGCCGCCGCGGGCGCAGGCGGCGCACCAGCAGGCATCGATGCTGGCCAAGAGCCTGAAGGCGCGGCTGGAGAACAAGCCGCTGCCAACCTACGCGTACAAGGACTACGGCTCGCTGGTGTCGCTGTCGCGGTTCTCGGCGGTGGGCAACCTGATGGGCAACCTGACCGGCAGCGTGATGCTGGAGGGTTGGCTGGCGCGGATGTTCTATGTATCGCTGTACCGCATGCACCAGATGGCGCTGTATGGGGTGTTCCGCACGGCGATGCTGATGATCGGCAGCAAGATCGGCCGCGGCACCGAGCCGCGCCTGAAGTTGCACTGATCAGCTGAGATCACGAGGGCCGCTTTGCGGCCCTTTTTGCGAGCACGTCGCCGCGCATTGGCCGCAAGCTCTGGCGTGATCGGCAGGGCAGAGTGCCAAGCAGGGTCAGCTGCATGGCCGCTCCAGGTGCGCGAGCAGATGCGAGACGGTGTCGGCCAATGGCCCGGAGTTGTCGAGCACCAGCAAGCCGGGGTCGGCCTCGCGCGCTTCGCTGGCAAAGCGGGCATTACGCGCCAGGCGCGCCTGCACTTCCTCCTGCGACTCACGCCCCCGCGCCAGCAGGCGCTGGCGCAGGATGTCCTGTTCGACACTGAGCAGTACCACCTGCAAATTCGGATAACGCTGCCGCGCCGTATTCAGGTAGCCACGCGAGCCGTTCACCAGCACGTCGTGCCCTTCTTCCAGCCACTGGTCGATGACCCGTGGAATGCCGTAGTGCAGGCCGTTGGCCTGCCAGTGCAGGGCAAATGCACCGTCCTCGCGCATCTGCTCGAACTGTGCGGCGCTCACCGCCAGGGCGGCTTCGCCCATCGCTTCGGCAGACCGGGTGATGACCCGCCGGGCAATGCGACAGCCACGTGCTGTCAGTTGTTCGCGGGCAGCGTCCAGCAGGCTGTCCTTGCCGGATCCGGACGGCCCGATCAGGTAAATCAACCTGCCTGCCATCAGTACACCCTCTTCGCTTCTCGCCATACCTGCCGCACCGACGCGGATATCGCCACGGTCATGCGACTCTCGCAGCACTGATCCTTTGCACGGCCCGGGGCAAACCGATGCCGCTGTGCCCGGCGGTGCCGAGAATGAACGCGGCAGCAGGCTGGTCGAATGATAATCGCTGGGAGGATATCCAGCAGCCCCTCGCGCGCCAAGTCGGCCGCTGCCACAGAGATTGTGGCTGGCCTTCAGATTTTGAACAGAACAGTTGCAACCCCAGGAAAACAGCCGCGAGTTACGAAATGATTTTCTCGAGACAAAAGAAAAAGGGCATCTCATTCGAGATGCCCTTTTTACATGGTGGGTCGTGTAGGATTCGAACCTACGACCAATTGGTTAAAAGCCAACTGCTCTACCAACTGAGCTAACGACCCGGAAAATGGTCGGGGTGAGGGGATTCGAACTCCTGACATCCTGCTCCCAAAGCAGGCGCGCTACCGGACTGCGCTACACCCCGAAATTGGCTCCGCGACCTGGACTCGAACCAGGGACCCAATGATTAACAGTCATTTGCTCTACCGACTGAGCTATCGCGGAACTGAACTTCGTACAACTCTTACAGCTTCGAAGTTTGTGTTAGCTTCGATCTCTTCAGCGTTGTCGCTGCTGAGGCCGGCTATTCTACATTCTTCGTTTTGCTTGTCAACCACTTTTTTTTACCCAACTTACTGATTTGTAAGTTGTTTTCAGATCATCTTTACCGCCGGTGATCTGCGTAGTGCCTGACAGCGGTGCGAATATTAGGGGCACTCGTTTTTTTGTGCAAGCATTTTTTTCAAAATTTTCAGCGAGTTAGATCCCGCGCCGAAAAATCGGGGGTTTGCGGGGTTTGCGCAGGTGATGTCCTGTGGCCAGTCCACAACGGGACCCCCCTCCAGTCCATACAACTTCGTTTCCCTCTCCCTTCGCCCCAGTTGCCATAA
>NZ_JBNFMU010000091.1:0-13598 GCF_049942315.1 Pseudomonas wayambapalatensis | reverse complement strand
TGCTCGACACCACGGTCGATACCCAAGTGGCCCTGTTTGTCGACGAAAAGACCCTCGAAGCCGCCAAACGCCACTCCTCCCCAGCCGACGTGCTCGAAGGCAGCGACATGGCCAAGGTGTTCGCCTGGATGCGCCCCAACGACCTGATCTGGAACTACTGGGTCAACAACTACCTGCTCGGCAACGAGCCGCCGATCTTCGACATCCTGTTCTGGAACAACGACACCACACGCCTGCCGGCCGCCTTCCACGGCGACCTGATCGAGATGTTCAAGACCAACCCGCTGACCCGCGCCGACGCGCTGGAAGTCTGCGGCACCGCCATCGACCTGAAGAAGGTGCAGTGCGACATCTACAGCGTCGCCGGCACCGCCGACCACATCACCCCCTGGCAGTCGTGCTACCGCTCGGCGCACCTGTTCGGCGGCAAGATCGAGTTCGTGCTCTCCAACAGCGGCCATATCCAGAGCATCCTCAACCCGCCAGGCAACCCCAAGGCGCGTTTCCTGACCGGCGAAGACCGCCCGGACGACCCGTTGGCCTGGCAGGAGAACGCGATCAAGCACGCCGACTCCTGGTGGCTGCACTGGCAGGCCTGGCTGGGTGAACGCGCCGGTGAGCTGAAGAAAGCACCGACACGCCTGGGCAATCGCGCCTACAGCGCGGGCGAAGCGGCCCCGGGGACCTACGTGCACGAGCGTTGAGTCGCACCGCCGCGGCCACCCGGCGGGCCGCGGCGCTTCATTCATCACAGAGTCAGGCGCATGTCGCAACCCTACGTATTCAGGACCGTCGAGCTGGACAACCAGTCCATCCGCACCGCCGTCCGCCCCGGCAAGCCACATCTGACGCCGCTGCTGATCTTCAACGGCATTGGCGCCAACCTCGAGCTGGTGTTCCCGTTCATCGAGGCGCTGGACCCGGACCTGGAAGTCATCGCCTTCGACGTCCCCGGCGTCGGCGGCTCCTCGACGCCCCGCCACCCCTACCGCTTTCCGGGCCTGGCCAAGCTCACCGCACGCATGCTCGACTACCTGGACTACGGCCAGGTCAATGTCATCGGCGTGTCCTGGGGCGGGGCGCTGGCCCAGCAGTTTGCCCACGACTATCCCGAACGCTGCAAGAAACTGGTGCTCGCCGCCACTGCCGCCGGGGCCTTCATGGTGCCCGGCAAGCCCAAGGTGCTGTGGATGATGGCCAGCCCGCGGCGCTATGTGCAGCCATCGCACGTGATCCGCATCGCACCGATGATTTATGGCGGCGCCTTCCGCCGCGACCCGGACCTGGCGCTGCACCACGCCTCCAAGGTGCGTTCCGGCGGCAAGACCGGCTACTACTGGCAACTGTTCGCCGGGCTTGGCTGGACGAGCATCCACTGGCTGCACAAGATCCACCAGCCGACCCTGGTGCTGGCCGGCGACGATGACCCGTTGATTCCGCTGATCAACATGCGGCTGCTGGCCTGGCGGATTCCCAATGCCCAGCTACACATAATCGACGACGGCCATCTTTTTCTGATTACCCGCGCCGAGGCCGTCGCTCCGATCATCATGAAATTCCTCCAGGAAGAGCGCCAGCGTGCGGTCATGCACCCGCGGCCGGTGGCTCGGAGGTGAGCGGGCGCTAGGACATTCAGTTACTCGGCGGTGCTGCCTTCGCGGGCAAGCCCGCTCCCACGGATCCGGTGCAGGTGGGAGCGGGCTTGCCCGCGAAGGCGACATCGCAGACAAGGATCGACGAGGGATTGTTGCCATGAAGGACAAACCGGCAAAGGGGACGACACCGATCCCGGCCACCAGCATGAACGTGCAGAACGCCATCGCCGGCCTGCGCGGCCGCGACCTGATCTCGACCCTGCGTCAGGTCGGACGCATCGGCCTGCGCAACCCGCTGCACACCGCCCACCACCTGCTGAACCTCGGTGGCCAGCTGGGCCGCGTGCTGCTCGGCGACACACCCCACCAGCCGCACCCTCGGGACGCGCGTTTCAGCGATCCGACCTGGAGCCAGAACCCCTTCTACCGGCGCGGCCTGCAGGCCTACCTGGCGTGGCAGAAGCAGACCCGTCAGTGGATCGAGGAAAGCTCGCTGGACGATGACGACCGAGCCCGCGCGCACTTTCTGTTCAACCTGCTCACCGATGCCGTGTCGCCAAGCAACTCGCTGCTCAACCCACTGGCGATCAAGGAGATGCTCAACACTGGTGGCCAGAGCGTGGTGCGCGGTCTCGCCCACCTGCTCGACGACCTGCGCCACAACGACGGCCTGCCGCGCCAGGTCGACGATCGCGCCTTCGAAGTCGGCAGCAATCTGGCCGCCACCCCTGGCGCGGTGGTGTTTCGCAACGAGCTGCTGGAACTGATCCAGTACAAGCCGATGAGCGAGAAACAGTACACCCGCCCCCTGCTGGTGGTGCCGCCGCAGATCAACAAGTTCTACGTGTTCGACCTGGGGCCGACCAACAGCTTCGTGCAATACATGCTCAAGAACGGCCTGCAGGTGTTCATGGTCAGTTGGCGCAACCCCGACCCATGCCACCGCGAATGGGGCCTGTCGAGCTACGTCCAGGCGCTGGAGGAAGCGCTGGATGCCTGTCGCAGCATCAGCGGCAACCGCGATCCCAACCTCATGGGCGCCTGTGCCGGCGGGCTGACCATGGCCGCGCTGCAGGGGCATCTGCAGGTCAAGGGGCGCTTGCGCAAAGTGCGCAGCGCCACCTACCTGGTGAGCCTGCTCGACACCCAGTTCGACAGCCCTGCCAGCCTGTTCGCCGACGAGCAGACACTCGAAGCCTCCAAGCGCCGCTCCTACCAGCGCGGCGTGCTGGACGGCGGCGAAGTGGCGCGCATCTTCGCCTGGATGCGCCCCAACGACCTGATCTGGAACTACTGGGTCAACAACTACCTGCTCGGCAAGACACCACCGGCCTTCGACATACTCTACTGGAACGCCGACAACACCCGCCTGCCTGCCGCCCTGCACGGCGAGTTGCTGGACTTCTTCAAGCTCAACCCGCTGGTGCAGCCGGGCGGCCTGGAGGTGTGCGGCACCCCGATCGACCTCGGGCAAGTCACGGTCGACAGCTTCACCGTGGCCGGCAGCAACGATCACATCACCCCTTGGGACGCGGTGTACCGCTCGGCCCTGCTGCTGGGCGGCGAGCGCCGCTTCGTGCTGTCGCACAGCGGGCACATCCAGAGCATCATCAACCCACCCGGCAACCCCAAGGCCTATTACCTGGAAAACCCCCGGCTCTCCAGCGACCCACGCGCCTGGTTCCACGATGCCACCCGCAGCGACGGCACCTGGTGGCCGCAGTGGCTGGAATGGATCACACGCCGCTCAGGCAGCCTCAGGCCGCCGAAGGCCGAACTGGGCACGCCATCCTACCCACCGCTCGGGCCGGCCCCTGGCACCTATGTAATGGCACGCTGAGCCCATGAAGACCCGCGACCGCATCCTGGCTTGCGCCCTGGAGCTGTTCAACCGCCAGGGCGAGCCGAACGTCTCGACCCTGGAGATCGCCAACGAGCTGGGCATCAGCCCGGGCAACCTCTACTACCACTTCCACGGCAAAGAGCCGCTGGTCATGGGCCTGTTCGAGCGCTTCGAAGACGAGTTGATGCCGCTGCTCGATCCACCACTGGAGGTGCGCCTGGATGCCGAGGACTACTGGCTGTTCCTGCACCTGATCGTCGAGCGCATGTCGCAGTACCGCTTCCTGTTCCAGGACCTCTCGAACCTGACCGGCCGCCTGCCCAAGCTGGCGCGCGGCATGCGCGGGCTGATCAATGCGGTCAAGCGTACCCTGGCAGCGTTGCTGGCCAGCCTCAAGAGCCAGGGATTGGTGGTGAGCGAGACTCAGGCGCTGGGGCAACTGGTGGAGCAGATCACGCTGACGCTGCTGTTCTCGCTGGATTACCAGCGGGTACTGGGACGCGAGGGCGATGTGGGGATCGTGGTGTACCAGGTGATGATGCTGGTGGCGCCGCATCTGCAGGAGCCGGCGCGCAGGGCGGCGGAGCAGTTGGCGGGGAAATATCTGGACGTGTAGGGGCTGGACTTGCGGTGTTGCCACTGACGCATTCGCGGGCAAGTCGCAGCGGCGAACCGCCGCTCCCACAACAGCCCTCGTAACTTCTGAATACGGTGCTGTTACCTGTAGGAGCGGCGGTTCGCCGCTGCGACTTGCCCGCGAAACGCACGCCGCGGTATCAGCTTTGGCCGGCTGGACTCACCGGTGCCGACGGCGTATTGCCAGCCGGTACGGCGCTCGGTGCTGGCGCCGCAGCAGCGGCCGGAGCTGCGGGCTTGGCAGCGACCGGTTTCGCGGCCGCAGGCTTGGCCGGGGCTTTCTTCACTGCAGGTTTCTTGGCTACAGCCGGTTTGGCAGCGGGCTTGGCGGCCGGTTTGGCTGCAGCAGGCTTGGCAGCCGGCTTCGCCGCAGCGGTCTTGGCTGCAGGTTTTGCCGCAGCGGCCTTAACTGCAGGCTTGGCAGCCGGTTTTGCCGCCGCAGTCTTGGCAGCCGGCTTGGCGGCGGGTTTTGCGGCGGGTTTTGCCGCAGCCTTGGCCAACGGCTTGGCAGCGGTCTTGCTCGCGGCAGCCTTGGACGCCGGTGCCACCGAGGCGCCGGTCAACTTCTCGATCTGCTTGGTCAGGCTGTCGACCTGCTGGTGCAGCGCCTTGATCTCGTTACGGCTGGGGACGCCCAGGCGCGAGATTGCACTGTTCAGACGCTTGTCGAAGGCCTCTTCCAGCTCGCTCCACTTGCCCAGCGCGCGATCCTTCACATCGGAGACCCGCGAGGTCGTCGCCGACTTGGCCGCAACGGCATCCTTCTTCGCCTGCTTTTCAGCCTTCTCGCCGTCCTTCACCAGCGAATCGAACAGCTTGGGACCATCCTGGTCGACCTTGGAGTAGATCCCCAGACCAGCCAGCCAGATCTTGCGGGAGTACTTCTCGATCCCGCCGATCCAGGAGCTGCCTTCTTTTTCGGTGTTCTTCTTGCCAGCCATCCTGCTCTCCTTATGGTTTGCGCGCGACACGCTCGAGCAACTCGGTCAGCTGTTCGAGTTTGATGGACAACGCCTCAACGTCATGTTTAGACGGAATGCCGATGCGATTCAAGGCGCGGGCCACCCGTGCGTCGAAAGCCTTTTCGATTTTGTCGAGCTGGACCTCGACCTTGCCGCGTACCCGGCTCACTTCCTCGGCCGCTTCGTCGAGCTGGCCGTTGGCCGCGTCGAGCTTCTTGTCGAGGGTTTTCTTGCCGCGTTTCTCGACGACTTCACCGGCCTTGACCAGCTCCTTGAAGTACTCCGAGCCTTCCTGGCCGACACGGGCGTAAGCGCCGACGCCGGCGAGCCAGATCTTGCGCGCGTAGCCGCGCACTTCGCTCAGGGTGCTGTCCTGGGCGTCTTCTTTCTTTTTCAGGGTCAACTTGGCCATGCTCTGCACCTCACGTTCGGTGTGGATGGAGGAACTGCCCTTGGAATGCGGGCTTGAGCATGAAGATAGGGTGGGAAATTAGAATTCTCACCCTAAGGTGAAGGGCCAGGGTCGCCGTGCAGCCCCGCGCCTCAGGCCAGCGCCTTGTCCAGCGCGCGCTCGATCTCGCCCTTGATGGTGCCGCTCATCATCGACAGCATCATGCCCAGCTTCAGCTCGACACGGATGGTGTCCTCGCCAATGTGCACGCTACCGTTGGCGCCGCTGCGCGCGACATCGACGCGGTCGCCGTTCCAGGTGGCCTTGAGGTCGTACTCGCGCGACAGCTTGTCGACCAGGCCTTCGGCCTTGGCCCGGGCAGCTTCGCGGCCGAGGGAATGTTTGCGTTCGACGCTGATCTGAGTCATTCGGGGTATCCAGGCAATGAAGACATAATCGGCATTATGCCCGCGCCCGCGACACGGCACACCCCGCCAAGACAAATCCGCCCGTTCACCCTAGAATGGCGGTAATTTTTTCCGGTGAAGCGATATGAACGACCAGCGCAAAGGCGACCACGCCGAACCCACCACCCACTTTGGCTACCAGGACGTCCCCGAGAGCCAGAAGGCGAAGAAGGTCGCCGAGGTTTTCCACTCCGTGGCCGCCAAGTACGACCTGATGAACGATGTGCTCTCCGGCGGCCTGCACCGCCTGTGGAAGCGCTTCACCATCGAGCTGTCCGGTGTGCGCACCGGCAACCGCGTGCTCGACATCGCTGGCGGCACCGGCGACCTGGCAGCCAAGTTCTCGCGTCTGGTCGGCCCGACCGGCCAGGTCGTACTGGCCGACATCAACGAATCGATGCTCAAGGTCGGCCGTGATCGCCTGCTCGACCGTGGCGTGGCCGGCAACATTGAGTTCGTCCAGGCCGATGCGGAAAAGCTGCCCTTCCCCGACAACCACTTCGACTGCGTGACCATCGCTTTCGGCCTGCGCAACGTGACGCACAAGGATGAAGCCATCCGTTCGATGCTGCGTGTGCTCAAGCCCGGCGGCCGCCTGCTGGTGCTGGAGTTCTCCAAACCCACCAACAAACTGATGTCGCGCGCCTACGATGCCTACTCCTTCGCCTTCATGCCCCTGGCCGGCAAACTGATCACCAACGACTCGGAAAGCTATCGCTACCTGGCCGAATCGATCCGTATGCACCCCGACCAGGAAACGCTGAAAAGCATGATGGTCGATGCCGGCTTCGACCGCGTCACCTACCACAACATGACCAGCGGCATCGTCGCCGTGCACCGGGGAATCAAGCCCTGATGCTCCTGACCGGGCTGCTCGCCAGCGTCGAGCACGGGCTCAACCGTGTGCTGCGCATGGACAGCACGGCGCTGCCGCGCCTGGGTGCGCTGGAAGGCAAGGTGATCGCCATCGACTGCCGCCAGCCCGCCCTGCAGTTGTTCATCCTGCCCGACCAAGAGGGCCTGATGCTCGCCGCGCATTGGGAGGGCGAGGTCGACTGCACCCTGCGTGCCCCAGCCGGCAGCCTGGCCCAGTTGGCCTTCGCCAAGGACAAGAACGCCGTGCTGCACAGCCCGCAGGTCGAACTGCATGGCGACAGCGCGGTGCTGCTCGACCTGGTCGGCGTGCTGCAGGACCTGGAGCTCGACTGGGAGTACGAGCTGTCGCGCTGGCTGGGGCCGGTCCCCACCGCGCTGATCGCCGGCCACCTGCGCCTGCGCGCACGCTGGACCCGGCAAGGCCTGTCGCGCTTCAGCCAGAACCTGTCCGAATACCTCGCCGAGGAATCGCGCACCCTGGTCGGGCAGCGCGAAGCCGAAGCGGCATTCAGCGAGCTCGATGCGCTGAAGGTCGATATCGAACGTCTCGAGGCGCGCATCCGTCGCCTTTCCCACACTCTTGATTCCAGCGATAACGCATGAAGCTGCTCGCCGTCCGCCGTCTGTTGCGCATCCAGCGCGTCGTGATCCGCTACCGTCTCGATGACCTGCTGTTCGACCTGCCCCTGCCCTGGTGGCTGCTCAGCCTGCGCCTGCTGATGCCCTGGCGCTGGCTGCCGCGCAAGCCCAGCGAGCTCAGCCGGGGCGCGCGCCTGCGCCTGGCCCTGCAGGACCTGGGGCCGATCTTCATCAAGTTCGGCCAACTGCTCTCCACCCGCCGCGACCTGCTGCCAACGGACGTCGCCGACGAGTTGATGCTGCTGCAGGACCGCGTGCCACCGTTCGACCCACAGAAAGCCGTGGCGCTGATCGAAGCGCAGCTCGGCGCGAAAGTCGGCGAGGTGTTCAGCCGCTTCGACGTCGAACCGCTGGCCTCCGCCTCGGTCGCCCAGGTCCATGCCGCACGCCTCAAGACCGGCGAAGAGGTGGTCGTGAAGGTGGTTCGCCCGGGCCTCAAGCCCGTGATCGCCCAGGACCTGGCGTGGTTGTTCCTGATCGCCAAGGTTGCCGAACGGGCCTCCGCCGATGCGCGCCGCCTGCACCCGGTGGAAGTGGTCAGCGACTACGAAAAGACCATCTACGACGAGCTCGACCTGCTGCGCGAAGCGGCCAACGCCAGCCAACTGCGCCGCAACTTCGAAGGCTCGGAGCTGATGTACGTGCCGCAGGTGTACTGGGACCTGTGCCGCCCGAAAGTGCTGGTAATGGAGCGCATCTACGGCGTGCCCGTCACCGACATGGCCACCCTGGCCGACCAGCGCACCGACATGAAGCTTCTGGCCGAGCGCGGCGTCGAGGTGTTCTTCACCCAGGTGTTCCGTGACAGCTTCTTCCACGCCGACATGCACCCGGGCAACATCTTCGTCAGCACGGTCAAGCCGTGGAGCCCGCAGTACATCGCCATCGACTGCGGCATCGTCGGCAGCCTGACCGCCGAAGACCAGGACTACCTGGCACGCAACCTGATCGCCTTCTTCAAGCGCGACTACCGCCGCGTGGCGCAGTTGCACATCGATTCGGGCTGGGTGCCGGCGCACACCAAGGTCAACGAATTCGAAGCGGCGATCCGCACCGTGTGCGAGCCGATCTTCGAAAAACCGTTAAAGGATATTTCCTTCGGCCAGGTGCTGATGCGTCTGTTCCAGACGGCCCGCCGCTTCAATATGGAAGTTCAGCCGCAGTTGGTACTGCTGCAGAAAACCCTGCTCAACATCGAAGGCCTGGGGCGCCAGCTGTACCCCGACCTGGACCTGTGGAGCACCGCCAAACCCTATCTGGAACGCTGGATGCGCGAACGCATGAGCCCCAAGGCGGTGTTCGGCAACCTCTACAGCCAGGCCGAGCAGTTGCCGCACCTGGCCGACATGACCCGCGACCTGCTCGAACGCCTGTCGCAACCGCACCTGCACGACCCGCAACTGCCGGAGCGTCGCCGTGCGGGCGACAACTGGGCACTGCGCCTGCTCGGTGCCGGCCTGCTCGGTGGCGGCGCGACCCTGGCCGCCGGTGCCGCGAGCCTCAGCGCTCCGGCCGCCTGGCCGGCGTGGCTGATGCTGGTTGCCGGGCTCTACCTGATCGTGCGCCGATAGCCAGCCGCGCTGCTGGCTGGCACACTAGGCGCAAAGGGCCCGGTACGGGAGCGGGCCTGTTTTGGAGTCGACGATGAAAGACTGGCTGGACGAGATCAAGTGGAACAGCGATGGCCTGGTACCGGCGATCGCCCAGGACCACAAGACCGGGCGCGTGCTGATGATGGCCTGGATGAACCGTGAGTCGCTCGCCCTGACTGCCGCCGAGAACCGCGCCATCTATTGGTCGCGCTCGCGAGGCAAGCTGTGGCGCAAGGGCGAAGAGTCCGGCCATGTGCAGAAACTGCATGAACTGCGCCTGGATTGCGACGCCGACGTGGTCATCCTCATGGTCGAGCAACTGGGCCATATCGCCTGCCATACCGGCCGTGAAAGCTGCTTCTATCGCGTCTTCGAAAACGGTGAGTGGAAGATCGTAGACCCGGTTCTGAAAGATCCTGACACCATCTACCACGCGGGGCACTGAACATGAGCGACACACTTGATCGCCTGGCCGAAGTGCTCGAGCAACGCAAGCAGGCGGCCCCCGACAGCTCCTACGTGGCGAGCCTCTACCACAAGGGCCTGAACAAGATTCTGGAAAAGCTTGGCGAAGAGTCGATCGAGACGATCATCGCCGCCAAGGACGCCGCCGTGAGCAAGGATTACAGTGATGTCATCTATGAAACCGCCGACCTGTGGTTTCATAGCCTGGTGATGCTCAGCGCACTGGGGCAGCATCCACAGGCGGTACTGGACGAACTCGACCGCCGCTTCGGGCTTTCCGGCCATGACGAGAAGGCCGCGCGCCAACCGACCTGATCGCCATGCCCCTGCAGGAGCGGGCTCGCCCCCGCGATAACGCCCGCTCAGGCTACACATCATTCAAGGGAGTACACCATGGGTATCTTTGACTGGAAACACTGGATCGTCCTGCTGGTCGTCGTGGTGCTGGTGTTCGGCACCAAGAAGCTGAAGAACTTCGGCAGTGACCTGGGCGAATCGATCAAGGGCTTTCGCAAGGCCATGAACGAGGAAGAGAGCAAGCCTGCCGAGCAGACTCCGCCGCCTGTCCAGCCGTCCGTGCAACCCACCCAGCAGCCGCACAACACCGCGCCGCTGAACCAGCCGCACACCATCGAGGGCCAGGCTCAGCCGGTCCAAGAGCCACAACGGAAAGACTGACCCATGTTCGGCATCAGCTTCAGCGAGCTGCTGCTCGTCGGCCTGGTTGCCTTGCTGGTGCTCGGCCCCGAGCGCCTGCCCGGCGCCGCGCGTACCGCGGGGTTGTGGATCGGCCGGCTCAAGCGCAGCTTCAACAGCATCAAGATGGAAGTCGAGCGCGAAATCGGTGCCGATGACATCCGCCGCCAGTTGCACAACGAGCACATCCTGCAGATGGAACAGGAAGCCAAGCGCATCCTCAACCCGCAGACACCGCCCGCGCAGCCCGTGAACACAGCGGCCGCGAGCGAGACTCCCGCACCTGCCGCCGACGCCAATGCCGCCCCTGCGGCGCCCACGACCACCCCTGAGCCGCACCAGCCGCCCCGAGCCCCATGAGCGAAACTCCGGAACACGACCAGCCCATGCCGCTGGTCTCGCACCTGACCGAACTGCGCACCCGCCTGCTGCGTTGCGTCGCCGTTATCTTCCTGATCTTCGCCGGGCTGTTCTCCTTCGCCCAGCAGATCTACACCCTGGTCTCGGCGCCCTTGCGTGCGCACTTGCCGGCCAACGCGACGATGATCGCCACCGATGTGGCCTCGCCGTTCCTCACGCCGTTCAAGCTGACCATGATCGTCTCGCTGTTCCTGGCCATCCCGTTCATCCTCCAACAGATCTGGGGCTTCATCGCACCGGGGCTGTACCGCCATGAAAAGCGCATCGCCATCCCGCTGCTGATCTCCAGCATCATCCTGTTCTACGCCGGCATGGCCTTCGCCTACTTCCTGGTGTTCCCGCTGATCTTCGGTTTCTTCGCCAGCGCCACCCCTGAAGGCGTGTCGATGATGACCGACATCGCCAGCTACCTCGACTTCGTCATGACCCTGTTCTTCGCCTTCGGCGTCGCCTTCGAGATTCCGGTGGCCGTGGTGCTGCTGGTGTGGATCGGCGTGGTCGATGTGAAGTACCTGAAGAAGATCCGTCCCTACGTGATCATCGGCTGCTTCGTGGTCGGCATGATCCTCACGCCACCGGACATCTTCTCGCAAACGCTGCTGGCCGTGCCCATGTGGCTGCTGTTCGAGATCGGCGTGCTGTTCGGCGGCCTGATCCGCAAGCGCAGCCATCCGCAGGATGAAGCTGCGGACGACCACAACGACCAGCCGCCAGCGACCCAGGCGTGAACCTGCTGCTGCTCGAGGAGGCCGACTTCGTCGCGGCCGACCGTGTCGTACTGGCCGACCGCCGCTTCACGCACATGCAGGACATCCAGCGCGTGGCGGTGGGCGACAACCTGCGCGTAGGCCGCATCGGCGGCCTGATGGGCCAGGCCGAGGTCATCCGCCTGGAGGGCCACGAAGCCGAGCTGCGGGTCAGCTTCGACCAGCAACCACCCGCGAAGCTGCCGCTCACCCTGGTGCTGGCCGTCCCCCGCCCCAAGATGCTGCGCCGACTGTTCCAGACCATCGCCACCCTTGGCGTGCCACGGCTGGTCCTGGTCAACAGCTACAAGGTCGAGAAAAGCTTCTGGCAGACCCCGTTCCTGCAGCCGGACAGCATCCGCGAGAACCTGATCCTGGGCCTTGAGCAGGCACGCGATACCGTGCTGCCGGAAGTCATCATCGAAAAACGCTTCAAACCCTTCGTCGAAGACCGGCTGCCCGCCATCGCCGACGGCACTCTCGGCCTGGTTGGCCATCCCGGCCCCTACCCGGCCTGTCCCCGCGCGGTGCAAGGGCCGGTGACCCTGGCGATCGGCCCGGAAGGCGGTTGGATCCCCTACGAAGTGGAACTGCTGGGCAAGGCCGGCCTGGCCCCCGTACAACTGGGCGAGCGCATCCTGCGCGTGGAAACAGCGGTCACGGCTCTGCTTTCCCGAATATTCTGACCATTCGGTCAGCATCCTGCCATCAAGTTTCTCCCCAACAGGCCGATGGCCTTGCAACACAAGAAAATTCTGGCTTTTCAAGTCGCCGGGGAGATCGTCATGTACGGAAAGGTTGTCCAGTCGCTGGGAAACGTGAGCGTCAGTCGCAAACTGGGGGCCGGCTTCGGCCTGGTACTGTTGTTGACCATGGCGATCACCGCCACAGGCTGGCGCGGCATGGACTCGATCATCGACCGCGGTGACAAGCTGGGCAACATCTCCGTGATCCTCGGCTACAGCCAGGACCTGCGCATCGCCCGCCAGCAGTACGAACGCAATCGCGACGACGCATCGGCGGGTGAGCTGGAAAAAGCGCTCGGCAAGCTCGAGCAGCAGGTCGAGATGATGCTCGGGCAGATCGAGCATCCGCAGGATCACCAGCGCCTGGAGCAGCAGCGTCAAGCCGTGCGCCAATACCGCCAGGCCTTCGTCGAGCTCAAGCAGGCCGGCCAGCGTCGTGAAGCCGCCCGCAGTGTGCTGGGTGACAGCGCCGACAAGGCCGCTGCGCTGATCGGCCAGGTGCAGCAACGCCTTGCGCAAGGTGGCGACATCAGCCTCTATCAACAGATCGTGCAGGCCAGCGCCTTGCTCCAGCAGGCGCGCTTCCAGGTGCGCGGCTACACCTATAGCGGCAAGGCCGAATTCCAGCAGACCGCGCTGGATGCCATCGACCAGGCGCTCGCTGTGCTCAAGGCCCTGCCGGCCAGGGTGCCCGCCGAATACGCCGCCAGTCTCGATGATGCCGCCAATGCCATGGGCGCCTATCGCGATGCGGTGAACCAGTTTGGCGCAGCGCAGACCAGCGCCGAGCAGACCTTGCAACGCATGGTCGTACAGGGCCAGGTGCTGATGGATGCCGGTACGCAGATGACCGCATCGCAGACCGCCGTGCGCAACAGTGGTGCCCTGCAGGCCAAGACCCTACTGGGCGGAGCCAGTGCCCTTGCCCTGCTGCTAGGCATCATTGCCGCCTGGGCCATCACCCGGCAGATCGTCGTGCCCCTGCGCCAGACCCTCAGCGCCGCCGAACGCGTGGCCAGCGGCGACTTGAGCCAGGAACTGCAGGTGCAACGTCGCGACGAGCTCGGCCAACTGCAAGCCAGCATGCAGCGCATGACCCAGGGCCTGCGCGAACTGATCAGCGGCATCGGCGACGGTGTCACCCAGATCGCCAGTGCTGCCGAAGAGTTGTCGGCCGTCACCGAGCAGACCAGCGCCGGGGTCAACAACCAGAAAGTCGAGACTGACCAGGTGGCGACCGCCATGAACGAAATGGCAGCCACCGTGCAGGAAGTGGCGCGCAACGCGGAGCAGGCTTCGGAAGCGGCGCTGATGGCCGACCAGCAGGCTCGCGAGGGTGATCGGGTGGTTGGCGAGGCCATCGCCCAGATCGAACGCCTGGCCACCGAAGTCGGGCACTCCAGCGAAGCGATGAACCAGCTTAAGACCGAGAGCGACAAAATCGGCAGCGTGCTCGACGTGATCAAGTCGGTCGCCCAGCAGACCAACCTGCTGGCCCTCAACGCCGCCATCGAGGCTGCGCGT
>NZ_JBNFMU010000090.1:0-17747 GCF_049942315.1 Pseudomonas wayambapalatensis | reverse complement strand
TGCTCGCGCAGTTCGTCAAGGCTCTGCATTTTCGCGCGACCCCTTTGGCGCACGGCGCGATATCGAGTCGTACACACCAGGCGGTCGCGCGCCTGTGGCACAGGCATAATTGGCCCGAAACAAACTGTGGGAGCGGGCTTGCCCGCGAAGCGCCGCGCGGGCGGCGCTCGATCTCATAGGCGCTAAAAATCTTTCGGCAAGCACCTCAGTTACCAACGAGATAATCACGCAACCGCAGCAACATCGCATCACAACCCTGCAGTTGCGCAACGCTGACAAACTCGTCCGGCTTGTGCCCCTGGTCCATGCTGCCCGGCCCGCAGACCACGGTCGGGATCCCCGCCTGGTCGAACAACCCGCCTTCGGTGCCAAAGGCCACGGTGCCGAAATCTTCCGAACCGCTGAGCAGCGCCACCAGGCGCGCCGCTTCGCTGTCTTCGGGCGTTGCCAGCCCCGGGTAGGCGCTGAGTGGCTTGAGGCGGATATCGCTGGCATCACTGACGGCACGCATGCGCGGTAGCAGGTCGGTTTCGGCGTAGGCCTGCAAGCGCTCGGCCACGACCTTGGCTTCAAAGCCCGGCAAGGCACGCACCTCGAAGTCGAACTCGCATTCCTCAGGCACGATGTTCAACGCCCGCCCGCCCTTGATCACGCCGGTCTGGACGGTAGAGAACGGTGGATCGAAGCGCGCGTCATGGTGCTCGGGACGCGCCAGCTCGCCGCCGATCTCGCCCAGCTTGCCGATCAATTGCGCGGCATACTCAATGGCATTGACGCCATAGGGTGCATAAGCCGAGTGGCACGCGGCGCCGTGCACCTGGCAGCGCATGGCCAACTTGCCTTTGTGCCCGAGTACCGGTTTGAGCTCGGTGGGTTCGCCGATCAGGCACAGGCGCGGCTTGTTCGGGCGTTGTTCGAGCGCCTCCAGCATCGAGCGTACACCGAGGCAGCCGACCTCTTCGTCATAGGAGAATGCCAGGTGCACCGGCGTTGTCAGCGGCTGGGCGAGGAACGCCGGCACCGCCGCCAGTACCGAGGCGATGAAGCCCTTCATGTCGGCCGTGCCACGGCCATACAGGCGCCCATCGCGCTCGCTCAGGCGAAACGGCTCGACACTCCAGGCCTGGCCGTCCACCGGCACCACATCGGTATGCCCGGACAACACCACGCCGCCACGATCGGTCGGGCCGATGGTGGCGAACAGGTTGGCCTTGGTGCCCTCCTCGTTGAGGAACAGTTCGCTCTCGACCCCCAGCCCCGCCAGGTAATCGCGGATGAAACCGATCAGTTCGAGGTTGGAGTCGCGACTGACCGTGGCAAAGCCGATCAGGCGCTCCAGCACGGCGCGGCTGGTGAGATCACTCATCGCCCGGCACCCCGTAGCTGGGGGCCGTGGTCGGATTCAGGGCACGGGTGACGTAATCCTGCATCTGTGGGCGATAGGCCTGCCACAGGCGGTCGAGTTCGCCGATCGGATCGTGCTCGGCCCAGTCCACACGCAGGTCCACCAGCGGCCAGGTCAGCTCGCCGGCGATCTTCAACGCTGCCGAGTGCACGGGGCCCGCCTCGCCACCGGCAGCCAAGGCCGCGTGCATCGCCGCCAGCAAGCGATCGGCCAGGTGCCCGCCCGCCTGCTCGAACGCGTGCACCATCGCCTCGATCACCTGCGCAGAGGCCAGCAGGTTGCCGGCTGCGGCGCATTGCTCACCCGCCACGGCGTTGTGCACGCCCAGCGCCTCCTTGCCGGTGAACAGCGCGACCTGGCCATGGCTGTCGATCACCGTCACCTGGCGATACTCGCTCCAACCGTTGGCACTGAGCACCCGGTCCAGCGCCGCGGCGGGCGGCAACTGGCCCTGCTCCAGGGCGTCGAGGATCTGCGGGCCGAGGGCCGGCAGGGTGATGTTCTGCGTCGCCACCGCCCCTACCCCGGCGCGCACCCACGGGCAGCGGGCACCGACGGCGATGCTGGACGAGCTGATGGCAATGCCGACCTGGCCGGTTTCCTGGCAACGGCCGATGATGGAGAAGGTCATGGTGCAGCTCCTTTCTGGGTTTACCGGCATTCTCGGCAAGCCCTGGCGACGGCGAAACGAGCATTTTGCTTGGCATTGGCGAGGAAAAAACTGGGCACCCCAGGTTTGCCGGGCAAATCTGGCGGGCTGGCCGCTGCAGCGCTGCCACCCTTCGCCAATTTATCGGCAAGCCCCAGCTAAATACTATTTTCGCGAAATTCCGTGCATCCCTAGTCTGGCCCCAGGCAACGGCGGTCCTCCACAACCGACCTGACAAAAACCGCCTGAACAAGGGCTCGGACATGACACTGAACAATCTCGAAATCGACACCCTCGTGGTCGGCGCCGGCCAGGCCGGCGTGGCCATGAGCGAACACCTGAGCAAACTCGGCGTGCCGCACCTGGTGCTGGAACGCAATCGCATCGCCGAGGCCTGGCGTACCGGGCGCTGGGACTCGCTGGTGGCCAACGGGCCGGTCTGGCACGACCGCTTCCCCGGCCTTGAATTCGACCTCGATGCCGATGCCTTCGCCGGCAAGGACCAGGTCGCCGACTACTTCGAACGCTACGTGCGCAAGTACAACCTGCCCGTGCGTACCGGCATCGAGGTCAAGCGCGTGGTGCGCAACAGCGACCGCCCAGGCTTCACCATCGAAACCAATGAAGGCGTGATCCGTGCCAACCGCGTGGTCGCTGCCACCGGCCCGTTCCAGAAACCGGTGATCCCGGCCATTGCGCCAAAGGACGAGCGCCTGCACCAGATCCACTCCGCCGCCTACTACAACCCGCAGCAGTTGCCTGAAGGCGCGGTGCTGGTGGTCGGCGCCGGGTCTTCCGGGGTGCAGATCGCCGAGGAGCTGATGCGCGCCGGGCGCCAGGTCTACCTCTCGGTCGGCGCCCACGACCGCCCGCCGCGTGCCTACCGCAACCGCGACTTCTGCTGGTGGCTGGGCGTGCTGGGTGAATGGGACGCGGAAATCGCCAAGCCCGGCCGCGAGCACGTGACCATTGCCGTCAGCGGTGCCCGTGGCGGCCATACCGTGGACTTCCGCGCCCTCGCCCACCAGGGCATGACCCTGGTCGGCCTGACCCAGTCGTTCGAAGACGGCGTGGTGCGCTTCCAGGACAACCTGGCCGACAACATCCGCCGCGGCGACGAGAACTACCTGGCCCTGCTCGATGCCGCCGATGCCTACATCGAGCGCAACGGCCTGGACCTGCCAGAAGAGCCTGAAGCGCGCCGACGCCTGGCCGACCCGGACTGCATCAGCAACCCGCTGCTGGAGCTGGACCTGGCCAAGGCTGGCGTCACCAGCATCATCTGGGCCACTGGCTACGGCGTGGACTTCAGCTGGCTGCAGGTCGACACCTTCGACGCCAATGGCAAACCCCAGCACCAGCGCGGCGTGGCCCGCGAGCCGGGGGTGTATTTCCTCGGCCTGCCCTGGCTGTCGCGCCGCGGCTCGTCATTCATCTGGGGCGTATGGCACGACGCCAAGCACGTCGCCGGCCATATCGCCACCCAGCGCACCTACCTGGCCTACCGCGACCGCGACCAGCGCGACGCGGATGAACAGCCACACACCTCGATCAGCAACGTCAGCACCCTCGGAGCCCACTGATGCCTACCCATACCCGCATCCGCATGTTCAACACCAAGGCCACCTACCCCAACCAGACCTTGGACAACGACCTCTGCCAGGCCGTGCGTGCCGGCAACACCATCTATGTACGCGGCCAGGTCGGCACCGATTTCGAAGGCCGGCTGGTCGGTCTGGGCGACCCGCAGGCGCAGGCCGAGCAGGCGATGAAAAACGTCAAGCAACTGCTTGAAGAGGCCGGCTCCGACCTGTCGCATATCGTCAAGACCACTACCTACATTACCGACCCGCGCTTCCGCGAGCCGGTGTACCGCGAAGTCGGCAAGTGGCTCAAGGGCGTGTTCCCGATCTCCACCGGGCTGGTGGTCGCGGGGCTGGCACAGGCTGAGTGGCTGATGGAAATCGATGTGATTGCGGTGGTGCCGGATCAGCAGTAATCGGCGAAATCAACAAGGGCCGTTGTGCGGCCCATCCCTATCGCCGGGCTGAAAAGTCCCCGGGAAGCCTTCAAAAAAACGTCTATGCCACCTGACAACTTTGTCAGTTGTGGCCAGCCTCTGTGCGCCTTTCAATAGCCCTCATCCGTCAAGCGCTCAGCGCGGCAGAACATTGGGCTACATCCCTTCACAGAGGAACGTGACATGACCCAGGCTTGGAAGACCGAAAAGCAGCACGTCCCTTACCTGATTTCCACCCAGCCCGACGGCACCCTCCCCGACATGACGGATTTTTCGCTCGAGCGTGTGGGGAGCATCGAAGGCGGCTGGATCACCAGCAGCACCCTCAAGGCAGGCCGCGCGCTGACCGAAGGCGAAGTCTTGAGTGCATTTCTCATCGACCGACTGAACGGCGATATCCGTCGAATCGATTACTCCGCTCCCAAGGCCCAGCGCTCTGCCAAACACTGGCCCAAGGCATTCGCCGATCATCTGGCCGCCGCCGGTGAGCCGATGGCTGCCGGAGCCTGGAGTGCGGGCAGCGTCTTTTCGACTGCCACCGAGCCCCTTCGACTGTGGAGTCCGGCGCGCTATCGGGCGTTCAGCAACGCACCGTTCGCCGCCAACCTGGTGCAGGGACTGGCCTGTGACGACGCCTTCAGCCTTCCGGCGGGTGGCACACTGTGCCTGCAAGTCCGCGACCTGACCTCCCAGGCCCTGTACGAGCAACACTTCTTCACAGCGACGGCCGAGCAAGCCGGGACGAACTGGTCCAAAGCGTTGTGCCAGCAAATTAACCGTGACAGCCAGATACTGCGTGCGGGTGTCCTCGAGGCCTGCACCGTAATGCCCGCCCAAAGCGGTAATGCCTTCTGGGTGCCGCAGTGCGCCGAACTGTGCGTGACCCTCACCGAGGTGCACTGGTGGCAAAGCCAGACCATCGAAGGCGGGCAAGCCCTCGATGACGCTCAGCCAGTACAGGCGTGGGTCTACGATGGGTTTTCCCATCGCCTGCTGGCTCACCATCAGTGGACACCCAGTAAGGCCCAGCGCGCCTCAGGCAAATGGCTCGGCGCCTGGGCGACTGCGCTGAATGCCTCGCCGGTGTCCGCCTTCCTGCGTGTGTCGACGCACAACCCTCAGGCCGGCCAGGCCGATGAGGGCGACAACCTGTTCCTGTGGCAACGCGGCGATGCGCTGCGCATTTTCACCACCCTGCCCGACGCCGCCGGCCGCCAGAAAGGCCCTCGCCTGTCCTCGGCCTGGAAGGCCAACGCCGAGGATGCGGTGCTGATCACGATTCGCCATCCCTTCAGCCACAAGTTACTGCACCGCGCCTTGTTCAAGCCCCAGTACGCCGACAAGGTCAGCGACCGTGCCTGTTGGTTACAGGCCTTGGCCGATTTCCTCAAAACGCAGGCCTGGCCGGAACTACGGATCGACGCCAACGACGCTCCCCTGACCGTGCCGCGTTTCAGCGAGCTGCAAGTGCTGCTGGAGAACGTCGGCGATGGCAAAAGCTGGAGCGACGGCGACTACGTCAAGTATCTGCTGGCGCAGGACGACTGGCCGGGCCGCCAGAGCGACGAAGAGGCTCGGTTCACGCTGGCAGCCGGCGAAGGCACCGTGCAAGTCGATATTCAGGCGCTCAATGGGGTGCTGGAATTTCGCCTGGACAAGGCAGCGTACGACAAGGGTTATCGGGTCGCTGCCTGCGTGCCTCGCGGGGGAGAGCAACGGCTGTGGCCGGTGGAGGTGACCGATACCAAAGTCACCTGGGCGGGGCCGATCGACGAGACGGTCTATGACCTGCATCTGACCTACCCGGAACGCGCACGCGACAAGAGCACACTGACCGTCGGCCATATCGGCGCCTTCCACCCCAGCCACTTCTGGCATGGCGTGCAGGCCGTGGAGTTCACGCCGCCGTCGCCCATGGGCGCGTATGAAGCCATCAGCTTCCTGTGCGAAGACTACGGCAACACCAATCACTCCGAGGTCTTCGACACCAGCCACCACGACCGCACCGGTGTGGACGAACGCACCGGACTGTTCCATGCCCATTACCCGATCACCACCCTGCAGGGGCTCCGTGGACTAGGTCCAGTGTGCGACCTGACCTTGCACTACTCGGCACTGCGCGCCAACGAAGCCGGCCTGGGCGATGGATGGGCCTGGCGCTTCTCCAGCATCATCACAAGTTCCGCTCAGGAGATCGATCACCGTCGGCTCACCCTCGCCGAGGGCACCACGGTGGTGCTCAGCGCCGAGCAATGGGCCCAACTGGGGGCAGGCAAAGCCGTCAAGACCCCAGCCTGCCGGGTGACCAGCGACAAGAACTACACCACCTTCACTGTGGAGTACCCCAGCGGTCGCCAGGAGATCCTCAGTAAACCTTCAGCGCCTGGCAGCGACGAAGTCGAACCCAACGAAGCTTTCCGTAAAAAGGTGCTTCAAGCCCTCAAGGCCATAAAAAACAAAAGCAAACCGGACTTTCCGACTGTTCCGGATCACTGGACACAGTGGGTACTGATGGCGCTGAGTCCCGCTGCCTATTTTGCTGCAGCGGCCATCGATTACTCCGAAGCCCTGCGCGCATGGTCTGAGCACGGCAACACCCAGGAGCTGGACAGGCGTATCGCACTGTACGAACGCCCGTTCGTGCAACTATTGCCTTCACGTATCGTCTCGCAATATGGCGAAGCGCTGGATTTAGAATGGAAACGCCAGAACGGCCAATTCCTGCTGATGAGCATCAAGAGCGGCGAGTCCGAGCTGTTCAGCGCGCAGTACATCAATCCCGAGGCCAAGACGGACAGTCAGGTGAAGATGCAGCTGTGGACCGGCAGCCCGGAAGCATTCGAGATAGAACTCACGCTTGAGCATTACCTGCTGCGTACACTCAAGCGTGTGCAAAAGGGGGCGGTGTTACAGCAGGTGGAATGCGGCTACGACGATGACCCGACCCTGGACAGGGTGCTGTGCCGCCTGCAGGAGCAGGACGGTTCGGTGGAGTGCGTGCAGTACGTCAAACAGGATGCCTTACTGAAGAACTCGCCTGCCTTGCCGCGGGTGGCCTTGCATGCGCTGCTGCCGGGCGCAGGTCAGCAGAACCATATAGGTCGCTACACCTATACCGGTAGCTACCAGCATCCGGATGACCAGGTATTCATTGCCGCCGTGCAAAGCGGTACGCATGCCGCCGTAACTCATGAGCTGCATGCTTTTGGCCTTGATGAAGAAGGAAATCGTACACAGCTGTTACAAGGGGCGGGCTCTGCGCAGACCCATTGGTTGGAGTTTTCACTGGGTGATGAGCGCAAAAAAACCACCTTCCACTATACAGGGTGGGGAGATGAGCTGGTTGAGATCATCGAGCGAATGATGCTCAGGATCAACGGAAGCCAGATTGAGGCGACCGCAAAGTCTGCATCGGTGGAACGTAAGACGGCGGTGTTGCAATTGCTATGGCGGTATTCGACCAGGTATCGCAAGCACCTGGCGAGCGCAATAAAACACCTGCTAAGCCTGTCGCCAAAAACGCAGCGCGCACGTCTGGGCAAAACAGTAGACGCCACCACGGTCGTGACCGATGCTCAAGGCAATCTCCTGCGCCTACGTGTCAAAGGCTCACATTCCATCCACTACTGCCACTACGGAAATGATACGCACAACCAAATCGCGCTGAGCGGCGTGCAAGGCCTGAGCGGCGTGCCGAAGCTGGAATGCCCGTCCGTACCGGAATACGCCAGTGCTCCTCTGATGGCCGAGTATCAATGTGACGACTATGGGAATCCCCAGGGACTCAAGCTGTACGGCTATAGGAAGGTCACACGCGCTGACCGGGAATACCTGGAACTGGCCGACGTGGTCGTGGTGGACGGCTTGCGTGGCACGTTGATCGACGACACGCTCGACAAACTTGCCACGTGGAAACTGACCGGCGAGCACGCGCTGTGGCACCAGATCAGCGCGTCCACCTCAGCACCCGCCAGCAAGAAAAGCCCCAGCGAGCAGAGCAAGGTGTGGGAGTGGTCGATCACCAACAAACAGACCACACATACTTACGATCAGCACCTTGAGCTGACCAACGTACAGACCTTCATCGACAACCCCACACAGCCCGGTATTCAGGTGATCGTGAGCTCGACCACCGCAGCAGGTACGGCCCAAGTGAGTAAAGAAGTTCGCTCACGCTACAGCCGACGCGCGCTGGAAAAAATCGAGAATGGTGTGGAAACACATTGGGAGCGCGATGCCTCAGGGCGGGTAACTCGGGAAACCCGCTACGTTCTGGCTTCCGGCACCACGAGAAAGACCGCGAAACAGACAGCCGATGAGGAAATCGCCTCAATCTACAGCGCCGATGGTAGACAGGTCGAACGCACCCAGAAGGCTGGTAACCAGATCCTTTCGTACCTCGATGGCCTGCAACGTACATGGTGCATCGCTTGGCGTAGATCAGCTCAGGACACCTACGTGCCTTTGAACGAATACCTCCTCTCGACTATTGACGACCTATCCATCGAGAGAAACTGGTCATGGGATTACTTACCGGGTGGGCAGGCTGTTCGGAGGGACGCAGCGCTTCGGGAGTTCAAAGGTAAACCCTCATTACTGGTACAGGAAAGCATTGATGTGAGAGAAGTGCGAACTCCTGAAGATACGGATGCGACACAGCCAGCATCCGTTTCATGTAGAGGTCCGGGTGCCCCAAGGGGAGCGGTTTCGATCATCTTTAATCGCCTATATCCCAAAGCCTCGACAGATATCCACGGAGCCAAAAATTCGCACACCAATGCCTTCAATATAAGTTTCACAGGCAATGATCGCTCTAACACCAAAACCTTGAAGGCCCAAGATCTTCTTAAAAGAATTCAAGAGCGCGGGAAAACGGCCCAAAGCGAGAATCTAGAAAATTGGCTCAGACTAGCAGTCGAAAACAGAGCACCCTTTGAAACAAATAAAATACATACCTTAACACCAATCGACATCACGCCTGAAATCGAGGAAATACTTGAATTATTCATGCTATTCGATGGCCTCAACCTATCGAATGAAAAGTCACAGGACTACGTGAAATCAGTTCATTCGGAAATTCTATCTGAGTCCAACTTTGAATCTTCCGTTCGACTGAGGGAATGCCAAACTCTGGGTGCTCAATGCATGTCACAACGCACCACCACCAACACCGCAAAAACCAACGGTACCTTCCAACATTCCGTGCGATGGGCAGACGACACCGACCAGCAGCACCTGCAAGTCGATGAACACTACGACACCGACGGCCGCGTCATCAGTCACACCCGTATTTTTGGCGACCAGACCCAGACCTACACGCTTGAACGCGACATCCTCGGCCGGGTCACCAAAGTCATTCGGCCCGACGCCACGACTATCGAGCGCGCTTATCAAGGTTTCAGCAACCGGGTTCATACCTTGACCGTCGACGGTAAGATCGTCGCGACGCAGACACTCAGCGATCTCGGCATGCTCACCACACGCAAGATCGGTAGCCGAGAGTATGGGTTCGATGAACAGGCTGTCACACTCCCCGACAAGACCAAACTGCAGCGCGTGAGCGATGCCAAGGGCTTCCGCCTGGAGGTCGACGGTAAGGCGCTATACAGCCAAACCCACGTTGACGGATCGACGGTATTCAATGCTGCACCTGACTCACAAACCAGTACCGCCTGGCTACACACCATTGCAGCCGCACAAGTACCGGGGCGCCGGCAAATCACTGAAAAAACCCCGCGCGGTACCGTCAAGACCGCCGAGTGGCAGAGCCTGCGGGGGCAGCAAGTGGCTGCGCTGCGCGCCGACGGCTGCATGCGGCGGGTGTTTCTCGACAGCCAAGGGCGGCTGTTGCGCAGTTGTCAGGTGCACGAGGACGTGCTCTACCGCTATGACGAGCTTGACCACCTGCAATCGCGGCAGGTTCATGCCCTGACCGGTGCCGGTCAATGGCAAGTCAACAGTGAACACGATGGTTTTGACCGGGAAGTCGTGCGGACCTTCCTGCACAATGGCGCGCCATGCTTCAGCCAGCACATGACCTGGCGCGGCGACGGCCGCTTGACCAGCAAAGCCAGCTACCAGAACGGTAAGCTGCTGCGCACCGAACGCTTCACCTATGACGTGCTCGACCGCCTCGAAAGTTACGCCTGCGACGCCGCAACTGCGGCGCTCTGCCCGCAGGATCGCAACGGTACTCCGATCAAGGCGCAAACCTTCAGTTGGGACAGCCTGGACAACCTGACCCGCTGCATCAGCACGCCGTTCCAGGGCGATGCGCTAACGGAGACCTTCAATTACGAGACGCCCTCGGACCCCACGCGCCTGACCTCGGTGAGCAGCGCCAAGCAAAAGACATCACTGACGTGGAACAGCAACGGCCAGTTGCAGGTGGACAGCCAGAAAAGGGCGCTGACCTACACGGCCGCTGGTCGGCTCGGCAGCATCAAGAACGACAAAGGCGCCCTGCTCACGCGCTATGAATACGACGGCCTGCAACGCCTCGCGGCGCAATACGATGAGCAGCAGCAGATCACTCGGGAGCTGCGCTATGACGGCAACGAGCTGATCGGCCAGGTGTGCTTCGACAAGGGCGGCAAAGCGATGGGCAGCCTCCACATTTCTCCAGGCCTGGCGCAATACGACGGCAACCAGGTGCGCTGGCTGATCGATGATCCTCAAGCAGGCATCGTCGGCCAGGTGTGCGATGCCGACCTGCAACTGGCGCCCCTGCTGCCCTTCGGCGAAGGGGCGGCGCTCAAGGACCTGGTCAGTGGCTACAACGGCATGCGCCGCGATCCGGTGACAGATCACTATCACGCCGGCAACGGCTACCGCTGCTACGACCCCACCCTGCGCCGTCATGCCCAGCCTGACTGGCTGAGCCCATTCGGTGAAGGTGGCATCAACGACTATGCCTACTGCCCGGATCCGGTCAACTTGCACGACCCCAGTGGCGCGATCATGCTCAGCCGCTGGGGGCAGGATCAGGAACTGGCCAACTATGCGCAGGCGCTACGCGAGACCAACCCCATGCCGGTCGGCGGACGCTGGCGAGGCCTGGCACTGTCGGCTGTGCTGACAGTCGTCGGTATTGCAGCCTCGGTGATGACCGGAGGGGCCGCTTCGGTATTCTTCCTAGCAATGACGACTTTTGCAGTGCTCTCATTCGGCTTCGAGGTCGCGTCGGTGCTGACCGAAGACGTCAACCCCGAGCTCTCTAGAAAGCTGGGCATTGTGTCGCTGGCGTCCGGGGTGGCGTCGCTAGCCCAAACTGCGATAGGTCTGATCAAACAGATACCGAGCCTGATTAAAGGCGCGATACGTGTCACTCGCCAGCTCGGCAAGAGGCTCTTACGTCTCAAGCTCGGTACGAGGCTGTCGCGCAATGCGGTGAGTCCTATGGAGTACGCCAGGCAGCAACTGGGGAATCTACCGCCAACGAACAGTGCACTTCCGGGTGCGATGGCCACGCTCAAGGCTGCCGGCCAGCGGATGATCAATTACCTGGGTGAGGCGCCACACCTGAACCTGAACAACCCACGCTATGCTCGTTCGGGCGTCTACGGCACAATGCTGCGACACCCCCATCGGCTCAACAACTTCGCAACTGACTCACACACACTGAGCGCAGGGGCCTGGGTAACGGGCAAAGCGATCGAGATGTACACTGTGCACAATTCGACCGACGCCTTCATCGCCATGGCCACCGGTGATGCCTCGGTGCCCATCACGCCGTGGGGACGTTACTCCGTTCCGCTTAACGAGCATTACCGCTGGGGCCACGGGGGCGGCGTGCACTTGTTGGCATGACGCTGCAACAGGGTGCCGGTTGTTGCACTGCCTGCGGCAACCGGCACCTGATAAATATGCCAGTGTTCACGTGTCGGGGAACTCGCTAGTGTGGTACTGCCACCTTGGCATGTTCTCAATCAGGAGCTGAATCATGAGCACAGCGAAAGTTGCAAGGGTTAAGTTATATAACAACAAGTTGAAAGCAGGTTTTCTCGACTACGAGATTGATGATGACGATGTGATCCTGCCAACCGAGGCGGTGGGCTCGTTGAGCTTGAATAACGGCGACGAAGTGTCGTTCGAAGTGACCAAAAAGGGTGATAAGCACTACGCCACCAATGTAAAGGTCGTAAAGTCCAAGTGACCATGTTGAAAATCAGATGAGGTCGCACGGTATACATCCGAACTGTGACGACTCAAAGGTCTGGTCAACTCGCGCGGCTTGCATAGGCACGACCGAAATTGCTGTTGTGGTAAGCCTATACAAGCAGTGCACTGCTATTCAATCTTCCAACCCTCCATGACGCCTTCAGAGCTTCGCCAACTCTTCGCGACAGAACTCGACGAACAACTGCGCAGGCTTGGTCAACTGCACACGCTTGAGGTGCGCCGCCGCCAGCCCCGACAGCGCCACCGGCTCGGCGATATCCAGCGTCACCAGGCGCTTGCCGTCGTAGGTGAACGGCGAATACGGCCGGGTCACCAGCAGAGAAAAGCCGAACCCCTGCCCTACCATCCCCCGCACCATCTCGATCGATGGCGAGCTGAACACAATGTTCGGCGTCAGCCCCATCTCGTTGAACAGGCTGACGAAGTAGGTACGGCTCGGCGCAACGTCCAGCAGGATCATCGGCTCCGGGCACAGGTCGCGCAACGACACCTGGGCCTGGCTGGCGAAGCGGTGCTTCTCGGGCAGCAGCACATAGGGCTTTTGCGGCGGCATCAGCGGCTCGGCTTCGATGGTGCCGTCCAGGTCGTGGTCGTAGAGAAACGCCAGGTCGAAGGTGCCCGCCGTCAGCCCCTGGATCAGCTCCTGCTGCTCGCCGTCGCGCAGGCGGATATCCACGCCGGGATAACGCTCGCGAAAACCTGCGATCAGCCGTGGCAGATAAAGCGGCGCGACAGTCTCGAAGCAGCCGATGTCGATCTGCCCGGCCACCGTATCGTTGTCGGCCAGGGCGTTCTGCTCGAACTCGTGGGACATCTGCAGCAGCGCCTTGGTCTTGGCGTAGAAGCGCTTGCCACTGGGGGTCAGCGACACGCCCTGGGCGTGGTGACGGATGAACAACTGCACACCGAAGCTCTCTTCCAGGCTCTTGATCGCGGTGGAGATCGACGGCTGGGCGATGTACAGCTGGCGCGAAGCCTCGGCAACACTGCCGGCCTCCACGGTGGTGACGAAGTACTTGAGTTGTCGCAAGGTATAGGAAGCCATGGGCACCTCTGGGGCGCCGTGGGCGGCGCGCGGAATTTTCCTCTCACCTTACCTTAGTGGCTCGCGTGCGTGCGGCCAGTGCAGCCTAGGATTTGCCTGGGGGCTGAGCATATTTTTGCTCGCTTGTTGCCTGCCCCCAGGGCAACGGCCCCTCAGAACCCGACCGTCGCCGACAGCAGCCACGTCCGCGGGGTCGACAGGGTCAGACCAGTGGCGGTGCCGTCGGGGACGTTGGCCGAGGCCCAGTAGGTCTTGTCCAGCACGTTCTCGACGCTGGCACGCAGGGTGACGTCCTTGTCACCGAGCTTGAGCGCGTAGCGCGCGCCCAGGTCATAACGCTGCCAGGCGTCGATCTTCTGCCGGTTGGCGGCATCCAGGTACTGGTTGCCGGTATGGATGACGCGGGCGCTGAGGGTCAGCCCGTCGATGGCCGGCAGGTCCCACTCAACGCCAAGGTTGGCATTGACCACCGGCGCGCCGATGGCCCGGTTGCCATCGTTGCGGCCATTGGCCGTGCGTGTCTGCTCGGCATCGAGGAACATCGCTCCACCCAACACCCGCACCCCGTCCAGTGGCTCTCCGAACAGGCTGATTTCCAGGCCCTGGTTGCGCTGCTGGCCGTCGGCGCTGAGGTTGTTCTGGGCATCGGTGAAGTACGACGGTTTCTCGATGCGGAACAGGCTGACCGTGGTGCTGAAGCGCCCCATGTCGTACTTGGCTCCGACCTCCAGCTGCTTGCTGCGGTACGGCGCGAAGACCTTGCCGGCGTTGTTCGCCGTTTCCGGTGCCACCTGGCCCTGGGTCAGGCCCTCCATGTAGTTGAAGTACAGCGACAGCTGCTCGGTGGTGCGCCACACCAGGCCCATGGCCGGAGAGGTGGCGCGCTCGTCGTAGCGCTGGTCGGGCTCGCCGGGCTCGGAGCTGTCGACCTCGACACGCTGCAGGCGCGCGCCGAGGGTGAGCAGCACAGTGTCGTCAGCGAAACTCAGGGTGTCGGCCAGGGCCAGGCTCGACAGCACGGTGTTGGTGTGGGTCGGGTTGTCGTCGGACAACGGCGCGCCCGGTGCAGGCAAGGTCACCGGGTCGAACAGGTTGCTGACGCCGTTGGCGTAGCGTGCGCCGCTGTTGTCGAAGGTCAGGTCGAAGCGATTGAGGCTGATGTTGAGGGTATGGCCGACCGCGCCGGTGTTGAACCAGCCGCGCACGCCGACCGTGCCAGTCACCACGTCTTCCTCGCGCTGGAAGGCGCGCGGGCTGACGGTGAAGCGCCCGGCATCGTTGACCACCTGCACGGCGTGGCGCATGAAGTCGTAGTCGCCCTTGCGCGCCCCCAGGGCGCCCAGCAGCATCCAGTTGTCGCTCAGGTCGTACTCGCCGCGCACGGCGCCGAAGGTATCCTTGGCCCGCGAGTAGCTCCAGGGCTGGGCGAAATTGTGATGAATGTCCTTGGCATCCGGCACCTTGAGCCCTGCGGCAAGGCCGACACGCTCCATCGGCGCATCCACGTCACGCGCCTGATGGCCGATATCCAGCGACAGGCGGGTACGCTCGCCTTTCATGTCCAGGCCCAGCACCGTCGCCTCGCGGTCCATGTGCTGGTGATCCCACTCGGTGTCGCCGGCCTGGCGCACCGCGTTCAGGCGCACGCCAAAACGTTGCTCGTCACCAAAGCGCCGACCGATGTCCAGATGACCGCCCCCCTGTCCCGCCGAGGCGTACAACGCGGTGAACTCGGTCAGCGGTGTCTGGCCAGCGCGCTTGGGCTCGATGTTGACCCCGCCGCCAATGCTGCCATTGGGCGCCAGGCCGCCCAGCAGCGCGCCCGGCCCCTTGAGGATATCGACCCGCTCGACCATCTCCATGTCGATCGAATAGGTCGGCAGTACGCCATACAACCCGCCGTAGGCCACATCGCTGTTGTACAGGCTGAAACCGCGCACGGAGAACTGCTCGAAGCGTCCACCTGCGGGGTTGGTGCTGCGCACCGAGGGATCGTTGGCGACGACATCTGCAAGGGTGCGGGCCTGCTGGTTCTGCAATATCTCGCGGGTGTAGGAGGTCATGCTCAGGGGCGTTTCCATGTAGTCGCGCTCGCCCAGCATGCCGAGGCTGCCGCGTCGCGACACCTGGCCGCCGGCGTAGGCGTCGCCTACCAGCGCAGCGCCCTGGCCATGGACATTGGTGTCGGGCAGCACATGCGCGCCCTCGACCGGCGCGGCCTGGCGCACCAGGGTGAAGCTACCGGGCCCTGCCGAGACCAGTATCAGGCCCGAGCCCTGCAGCAAGGCGGCGAAGCCCTCCTCCACCCCGTATTCGCCCGCAAGCCCCAGGCTGCTGCGCCCGGCAACCAACGCCGGGTCCACCGACAAACTGACCCCAGCCTGGCCAGCAAAGCGTGTCAGCACCGCGCCAAGGCTGCCGCCCGGCACCTGGTAGCTGCGCCGCGCTTCATCGGCCCAACCTGGCGCGGGCAGCCCCAGCGCAAGCAGCAGGCCAGCGCGCATCAGGTGCAGGGATAGAGGACGAAGCAAAGGGGTGCGGGACATCCGGAACGCTCTCAGGTCAGGGGTGGATACCCTTGATGACAAGCGGGCGCAAAAAAAGGGACAGGCTTCAGGCAATTTTCTTGCGAGGGGTCAGCGACACCCAGTAGCGGGTGCGGTAATGCACCTGAAGCGGCAGGCTCGCCGCCAGCAGGGCGAGAATGCGGTCGGTGTCATCGAGCTGGAAGGTGCCGGTCACCGCCAACTGCTCCAGCGCCGGGTCCCAACGCAGCAGCCCGGGGCGGTAGCGATCCAGTTCACGCAGCAGATCGCCCAGGGGCTGGTCGTCGACGATCAACAACCCCTGCTGCCAACCCGGCAGTTGGGCGTCGAACGGCTGGCTGGCGGTCACCCCGGAGGCGCTCAGCATCGCCCGCTGCCCGGCCTCCAGGCGAACCGTCGGCCCGGCCAGCGGTTGCAGGCTGACCTGGCCACGTGTCACCGACACCACACAGCCCTGCGCACGCTCACGCACGCAGAAACTGGCCCCATGCACCCGCACCAGACCGTCGCGGGTCTGCACCTGCAGCGGGCCCACGGTGTCGAGGGCAATTTCGCCCTGCACCAGTTGCAGCCTGTGGCGACCTTCGGCGAAGTCCAGATTGACCGCAGTGCCGGTGTTGAGCTGCAACCGGCTGCCATCGGGCAGGGTCAAGCCGCGGCGCTCGCCCGTGGCGGTACGCAGGTCGGCACGCCAGTCGTCCAGCGGCAACTGCCGATAACCCAGCCAGGCCAGCGGTGCCAGTGCGCCGAAGCCCAGCACTTGCCCCAGCAGGCGGCGGCGATCCGGATCGGGACGGTCCAGGCAAGCCACCGCCAGTGGCGCCGGGACCTGGGCGAAGCGCTGACGCAGACCCTCGGCCTTCTGCCACAAGGCTTCATGGGCGGCACTGCGGGCTCGCCAGCGTTGCAGTGCAGCAGCCTGCTCCGTGTCGAGCTGGCCGGCATCCTGCAAGGCCAGCCACTGCGCCGCCTCACGGGCCAACTGGCGTGCACCGGCATCCACCGGGGTGCTCACAGGTCCACCAGCAGGCAGTGTTCGTATGCCTTGGCCATATAGCGTTTCACCGTTCGCTCTGACACCTCCAGGCGCCCGGCGATGCTGGCGTAGTCCAGCCCTTCTAGCTGCGACCAGAGAAAGGCCCGGCGTACCACAGCAGGCAGGCCATCGAGCAGGTCATCCAGGGCCTGCAAGGTTTCCAGCAGCAACCAGCGCTGCTCCGGCGACGGCGCCAGCGCCTCGGGCAGGTTGGCGAGGGCATCCAGATAGGCCTGTTCGAGGCTGCGACGCTTGTAGTGGTTGACCAGCAACCGGCGCCCGACCGTCAGCAGGTAGGCCCGTGGCTCGCGCAGGCTCGGCACGGCGTTGCCCTGCTGCGCCGCGAGCACCCGCAGGAAGGTGTCCTGGGTCAGGTCCGCCGCAGTCCAGGCATCGCCCAGGCGCCGGTGCAACCAACCTTGCAGCCAACTGCGATGGTCGCGATAGAGGGTGTTGAAACTGGGTTCGGCTGCCGCGGCGGGGTCGGACATTCGGAGGCACGCTGAGGGAGGATGAGATACGAATGCGAGTGATTATAATTATTTTCTCATAGCCTCGCCAAGCAGGTGTTTGCGGTGTGTCGTGCTGCAATCGGGTACGCCGAACGGGTCACCCCGCCCTCCTTCTCCAGGCATGTTCTGGGACAGGCATAGATGAACGACTCCTGAGCCCGGCCTCTCCCCGCCTATTCTCGGGCGCCTGGCCTTTACTCCAAGGCCTTCCACACCGATCCTTAGCCTAGGCTCTGTCTGAAATCCCAAGAAACTGAAATGTGGCCTCGGAACAGCCTGGGTTCTGTACAGTCGCCGGCCATCTACGGAAAGGAATTCTGTGATGGCAAAGCGTTATGAACTCTCGGATGAAG
>NZ_JBNFMU010000089.1:0-23748 GCF_049942315.1 Pseudomonas wayambapalatensis | reverse complement strand
GGTCGGAATGCTCATTTACAACCCGTAAAGTCGAGCGCGACCCCGGCCGTTCCTCGGCTGTTTTCGCCTTGCCTGACCTTCGTCTCAAGGCTTTTCATACAGACCCTAGCCATGCCCGGCGTGGTTGGATGCTCTTCGCCGGATGCATTGAGCAAACCTGGCTAGGTCCGCTTTCCGAGCATCGACGATCCTTGCCTCACCGCAACCACTGGGCCTTGCCACCGATGTCCTGCATACCTCCCAACGCGATCTACGCCACGCGCTTCGAAGCGGTGCTCACCCATATCCAGGCCAATCTCGAAGGTGACCTGTCGGTGAATACCCTGAGCGGGATCGCGAACTTCTCGACCTTTCACTTCCATCGGCAGTTCACTGCGTACGTCGGCGTGCCCGTCGCGCGATACGTGCAGCTGATGCGACTGCGTCGGGCTGGGCAACGACTGGCGGGGGATGACAGCCATTCGGTACTGGACGCTGCGTTGGACGCCGGCTTCGAAAGCCCCGAGGCGTTCAGCCGTGCGTTTCGCCGGGCCTTTGGCATGTCGCCGAGCACCTTTCGCCAGGCGCCGAGCTGGCAGCTGTGGAATGCGGTATTTGCCATTCCTCATTTTTCCAGGAGTATCGTCATGCAAGTTCGGATCGTGGACTTTGTCGAGGTCAAGGTTGTAGCGCTGGAGCACCATGGTGCACCGGCATTGCTGGACCAGACGGTCGGGCGCTTCATCGATTGGCGCAAGCGCACGGGCCAGTCGCCGGTGGAGAGCAGTCGCACATTCGGCATCCCATACGGCAACCCCGACACCACGCCAGCGCAGGATTTTCGCTTTGCCATCTGTGGCGAGATCAATCAGCCGCTGGTGCCTGGTGACGAAGCGGTGCGAGAGCTCATCATCCCTGCCGGGCGTTGTGCGGTGGTGCGTCATGTCGGTTCGCCGCATGCCATTGGCGAGACTATCTATCCGGTCTATCGCGACTGGTTGCCGGGCAGTGGTGAGGAACTGCGCGACCATCCGCTGTACTTCGAGTACTTGAGCGTGTATCCGCAGACGCCGCTCGAGCAATGGCAGACGGATATCTACATCCCCCTGCGCTGAGTGGCGCTGTTCAATAGGTAGCCGCAATCACCTGCGCCAGTTGCCGGTCGCTCATGAAAGGAGGGGCGGCGCTGGCGCGGTAATCCCGGCGCGCCTGCTCGAAGCGCACTCCGCGGATGGCGCCGTCCGAGCCGATGAAGGCGAGCGCATCGTCCTTGGCTGACTTCATCGAATCAGTGGCGTTCGAGGTGAGTGCCGTGGTGCCGGCCAGAACGATGGTCGGTGCCAGCGTGGTGATCATGAGCGCCGCCTCGAAAGGGTTGGCGTTTTCATTGGCTGCGGTCGTATGGCTGATGCTGGCCAGAAGGGCGATGCCAATGACGGTCCATGCGTTCATGTCTGCTGTTTCCGTTCTTTTACAGGTGCGGCGCTTCGAGTCCTCAGCGCTAATGCCTGCGCGTTACAGCAGCGCGCGACACTCGCTGTCGTGCTTCTGCCTGAATGGCCCGATGTCTTCCTGAGAGATTCGCCCCGGAATCTCTTTCGCCAGCACCACCATCTGCTGTGCAACGGCTTCCTGATTCTCTGGGTTGTAGCCTGCTTTTTCCAACAGTTGATAGAACGCGCGCGAGGCCTGCGGTCGGCTGATATCCGGCTGGTCGCCTGCCACCGACAGTATCTGGTAGTAGGCGGAGCATTCGATCAGCTTTTCATTGTCGGCATGGGCCTGAAGGGCGAAGGCGGCGGTGGAGCAAAGGGAAAGAAGCGGGAGAAGACGCATGAATCCATTCCGGCGGAGAGGGGCTGGGGCTGCGAACGTCGTGTTCGGCAGTATCGGTTCACGCTGATCGTACCCGAGATGCCTGGGAGGTGCACCTGATCCGCAGGAGTGTGGTGACGGTTTCATGAACCCTAAAAAGAAAACCCGCCACATGGGCGGGTTGAAGAACGTATCGAAGCCCGATCACTTTGCCCCGAAGAATGTCGGCATTTCGTGAAAGCCATGTCGTCAGACTGTTTCTGAATATGGCCGAGTTTGTGTCAGGCAAAAAAAGCCCGCCATGGCGGCGGGCAAGACGTTCTGAAGGGAGCAGCGCAAGATTAGGGCTTGCGGGGTTAAGCGAGTGTTAACCCTGTCCAATGGTTGACCGCGACATCCGATAAGCCTATACAGGCCCCCCAACACGGAGCTGCGCGATGCACGAAGAAGACGATCTCCCCGAACCTGAGCACGATCACTTGCTCGATCACGAATTTCTCTACGAGGACTTCGACCCTGAGGCCGATGCCCAGGGCGCCGAGGATGAGATCGAGGAAGACGAGGCGCTACAGGATGATCTCGACGATGACGAGCAAGACCATCCTGCCTGGCATGACCACCCTGACGACTGAGTCAGCGCCGGTCCAGCGAGAAGCGTCCGGCGCCTGTCACAGCCAATAGCAGCAGCCCGCCGATGATGCTCATGTTCTTGAAGAACTGGGTCATGTTGGCTGCGCGCGCAGGCTCGACCATGTTCCAGAACGGGTGGCCGATCAGCGCCGTGCCAAGCACGAACAGGGCGAACAGCAACGCCAGCGGCCGGGTGTAGAAACCGAGTATCAGGAGGATGGCGACGAAGAACTCCATGATCACTGCGACCGCCGCCGCGACCGTGGGGGCAGGGGCGCCCAGGGAGGCGAGATAGCCCACGGTGCCTTCGAAGCCGGTCAGTTTGCTCCAGCCAGAGAGGACGAAGAGGATCATCAGGAGGATGCGCGCCAGAAGGATGATGGCATCGCGTTGACCGTCGAAGAGGGTGTAGCGCATGTCAGTGCTCCGGTGGACAGTGTCAGCATCCACTCTAGCAGCTGCGCAAGCCTTTGCTGCACGAACGAAAAAGGCGCCTGTTCAGGCGCCTTGGACGAGGAATATGGTGCGAGTGGTGGGACTCGAACCCACAAGGCTTGCGCCGACAGATTTTAAGTCTGCTGTGTATACCAATTCCACCACACTCGCACACTTGATCGGGTCACCGGGACCGGCACGCTTCAATGCTGAAGGGCAACACAATCAAGCGCGCTTTATAACCCATCGTTATAGGTGAGTCAACCGCACTGCCGGTTCAGGGGCGAATCAGCTGGGCAATTTCGCGCATGTCATCGGCGCTGTCGCGAAGGTCCTGCACCTGTTCGCCCATGGCGGTGGCATCGTCCTGATGCACCGAGTGGCGCAGAAAACGGGTATGGCCATCGAGTGCCTGGCACAGGTGATCGATCTGCCGGGCGGTGTGGCGTAGGTCGTCCTGCAGGCCCAGCAGACGGAAATTGATGGCCATATAGGTTCCATGACAGGTGGAGGGCTGGGGTACTATAGGGTAATCCCCGGCTTGCTGTCATTGCGCCATATATCCGACAGTGATGCCGTGCACTAAGCTCTTCTACAGTTCCTTTTGTCGTGCTCGTGGAGCCCGCATGGTTTCGACCGATCGTCCTGCCCCGCCGCTCATGACCGCCAATCGCTACGAACAGCTGGTGCAGGCGGTGGTGGATTACGCCATCTACATGCTCGATCCGACCGGCCACGTCGTGTCCTGGAATCCAGGGGCCGAGCGGATCAAGGGCTATTGTGCCGACGAGGTGATCGGTCGGCATTTCTCGTTGTTCTTCACGCCACAGGATTGCGCCGACGGCCGCCCGGCACGCCTGTTGCGCCAGGCGCTGGAACAGGGTGTGGCACAGGACGAAGGCTGGCGGGTGCGCAAGGACGGTACGCAATTCTGGGCTCTGGCGGCGCTGGACGTGGTGCGCGATGAGCATGGCGAAATCATTGGTCTGGCCAAGGTGACGCGCGATATCACGGATCGACGGGATTCGGCGTTGCAGCTCGACTCGATGCGGGTACAGCTGTTCCAGGCGCAGAAGCTCGAAGCACTGGGGCAACTGACCGGTGGTCTGGCCCATGACTTCAACAACCTGCTGACCATCATCCTCAGTTCGGCGCGCCTGGCGCGTGCCAGTGGCGATCCGCAGCGGATAGAGCGCCTGCTCGAGCATATCCTCGATGCCGGGGAACGTGGCGCGCAATTGACAAGCCAGTTGCTCAGCTTCGCTCGCCATCGGCAACTGGACATCAGCACAATCTCCCCTGAGGAGTTGGTTGCGTCCACCCGTAGCCTGGCGGAGCACGCCCTGCCTGACGGCATCGAGCTGAACGTGCGCGTGGCGCCGGAGTTGCCGGAAATCGAAGTGGATGCCGGACAGTTGCAGATGGTCCTGCTCAACTTGCTGTTCAATGCCCGTGATGCCATCAGCGGCAACGGGGCAATCGGCCTGGACGTGGCAGTCGTCGAACTGGCGGGTGAGGTGGAAGCGTTGCACGGGCGTTTCCTGCGTTTCGATGTGCAGGACAGCGGGCACGGGATCGATGCGCAGGTGCTGCCGCGGATATTCGAGCCTTTTTTCACCACCAAGGCTTTTGGTAAGGGAACCGGACTGGGGCTGAGTCAGGTCTATGGTTTTGCCAAGCAGAGCAATGGCGCGATCTGCGTTGCAAGTTCGGTCGGTGAGGGCACGTGCATGAGCCTTTACCTGCCGATTTCATCGAATGTGCCTGAACCCTGAGACACGAGGTGCACAGTACGTCATGGTAGAAACACTCAAGCGACTGGCGACCGGTATCGAAGGTCTGGACGCGCTGCTCAAGGGCGGCCTGGTGGCAGGGGCTTCCTACATCGTCCAGGGGCCGCCCGGGGCGGGCAAGACCATCCTCGCCAACCAGTTGGCCTGCGGTCATGTGCGTGACGGTGGGCGGGTGCTGGTGGCGACGCTGCTCAGCGAATCGCATGAGCGTCTGTTCAAGTACCTCTCGACCCTGGAGTTCTTCGACCCGGCGCTGGTGGGTGACCAGATCCAGTTCGTCAGTGCCTTCGATACGCTGCAGGACGAAGGGCTGGAGGCGGTGGTGCGTCTGTTGCGCCAGGAGATCGCCAGGCAGCAGGCCAGCCTGTTGATTGTCGATGGCCTGCTCAATGCTCGGGCACGGGCCGAAACCAGTCTCGATACCAAGAAATTCGTCGCCGAACTGCAAGGGCACGCGGCCTTTGCCGGCTGCACGGTGCTGCTGCTGACCAGCGCCCGCCTCGATGAGGGCAGCCCAGAGCACACCATGGTCGATGGCGTCATCGAGTTGGGCGAACAGCTCGAGGGCAGCCGCGCCGTGCGTCACATACAGTTGCGCAAGACCCGAGGCAGCGGCGCGTTGTCTGGCGTTCATGAATGCCTGATCAGCGAAGCGGGGCTGCAGGTCTATCCGCGCCTGGAGGCGTTGTACAGCCACCCGAGCAACCTGGGTTCTGACACCCTGGTGCGTATCACTACGGGTGTGAAAACGTTGGACGAGATGCTTGATGGCGGCCTGGCCGAAGGGTCGGTGAGCCTGCTCATGGGGCCATCGGGAGCGGGCAAGTCATCCCTTGGGCTCGGCTTTCTTGCGGCGGCCACGCCTGAGGCGCCAGCGCTGCATTTTGGTTTCTATGAGCCGCCGGCGCGCCTGAGGTTGAAGGCGGCTTCGCTGGGCTACGATTTTGCCGAAATGGAACGCCAGGGTGCCTTGCGACTCAGTTGGCAGCCGACCACCGAGGGCCTTCTCGATCAGGTTGGGGCACGCTTGCTGGCGCAGGTGCAAGCCTTGGGGGCGCGGCGTGTAGTGATTGACAGCCTGGGCGCCTTCGGGCGACTCGCTTTCGATCAGGCGCGGCTCAATGGCTTCTTTCGGGCCCTGACCGGCGAGCTGCGGGCGCGGGGTGTCAGCGTGATGCTGACCTGGGAGATGCGGGACCTTTTCGGCTCGGAAATCACTTCGCCGGCGCCGGACCTCTCGAGCATCGTCGACAACCTGTTCCTCATGCGTTTTGTCGAACTGGACTCGCAGTTGCGGCGCGTGTTGTCGATTCTCAAGGTACGTGACAGCCACTATGATCCGGCACTCCACGAGCTGGCTATTGGCGCCGATGGCATTACCCTGCGCAACGCATTCGCGGGGGCCAGCGGTGTGCTGTCGGGAACGGCCGTACCCCAGGGGGACCGCTGACGGTACCGTGCAATGAACACCATCCTGATCGTCGATGACGAATACCTGATCGCCGACATCCTCGGATTCGCCCTGGAGGATGAGGGGTTTCTGGTAGAAAAGGCCAGCAACGGGCGCAAGGCGCTCGAGGCCCTGAGGGACAAGCGGGTGGACCTGGTGATCACCGACTACATGATGCCGGTGCTCAATGGCGAGGAGTTGGCGCGGGCGATCCGCGACGAACTGGAGCTGGTCGACCTGCCGGTCATTCTCATGAGTGGCGCGCAGGCCAGCCAAGGGCGCGACAGCCCGGGGTTGTTCGAGGCGGTGTTCGACAAGCCGTTCGACATGGACAGAATGATCGCCAAGGTACGCGAGCTGCTCCATACCTGAAATGCAGGCGGTATCCCGCTGGGACGTGCCGGATTATCAAGCGCGTCCGTGCGGCTTGAGGCGAGGGTGGTCAGTGTTGGTCGTCGGCTTTCTCCGGGGCGGGGTTGCCGGCCTGAATGCGCTTGAAAATCTCTTCACGATGGACCTGGACATCCTTTGGCGCATCGATGCCGATCCTCACTTGCATCCCCTTGACGCCCAGAATGGTGACTTTGATGTCATCGTTGATGACGATGCTTTCGCCAACCTTGCGGGTGAGTATCAGCATTTAGTTCTCCTTGGTGATGTAGAAATCCGTTGGGCCATGTGCCGCAGCGGTGGGAGCCTGTCCCTCTTCCTTCTCATTAAAGACGCTTTCGGAGGATATTAATTCCTGAGCGGACAAAATCTGTTGGCGGTCTTCAGTTGCAGGTGCCGAAATCAACCGGGTCAGGTCAATCGGCGAAGGTGCTCGGTGGCAAGGATAGGGGGCTGGAGCGAATATGGGAAATTTCTCTGCTTTATGTTGTAAATAGCCCTGGTCAATGAAACTTCAGAGCGCTTCCAGTGCCTGCAGAAAACGTAGCAAGGCCACCTCTTCCTGTTCCAGGCCCTTGCGTGCCCGGGCTCGCGGAAGTTCGGCGAGACGGCCCAGGTGGAAGTGCTCGAGCAGCGCTGGATGGATGTAGCAGCGTCGGCACACCGCCGGCGTATTGCCAAGACGCGTGGCCACCTCGCGGACGATGGCCGCGACCTGGCGCCTGGCCTCGGCCTCCGGCTCCCAGGCCAGCGGGCGCAGCAGGCTCAGGGCCAAGGCGCTGCCGCCCCAGGTACGGTAGTCCTTGGCGGTGAAGTCGGCACCTGTCAGTTGCTGGAGGAACAGGTTGATGTCACTGGAGCCGATACGATGGCGCTGGCCGTCCTCATCCAGGTACTGGAAGAGTTCCTGGCCAGGCAACTCCATGCAGCGCTTGAGCAGTTGCGCCAGGCGCCGGTCGCGCACGGTGATGCTGTGCTCGACGCCGCGTTTGCCGCGAAACTGGAAGCGAATGGTGCTGCCCCTGACCTCGACATGCCGGTTGTGCAGGGTGGTCAGTCCGTAGGACTGGTTGTCGCGCAGGTATTGACGGTTGCCGATGCGGATCAGGGTGTTGTCGAGCAGGCTGACCACCAGTGCCATGACCTTTTCCCGGTCCATCCCGGGGCGTGCCAGATGCTGGTCCAGGTGTTGGCGCAGCTTTGGCAACGCCTGCGCGAAGGCCAGCATGCGCCCGTACTTGTGCTCGTCGCGTAACGTGCGCCACTCGGCGTGGTAGCGGTACTGCTTGCGCCCACGGGCGTCGCGACCGGTGGCTTGCAGGTGGCCCTGCGGGTCGAGGCAGATCCACACATCGGTGTAGGCGGGCGGGATGACCAGTGCGGCAATGCGTTCCAGCGTATTCGCGTCGCGCACCCGCGTGCCATCAGGGGTCAGGTAGATGAAGCGTCCGCGCCAAAGGCGTCGGCTCAGGCCAGGTTGGGTGTCGTCGACATAGTGCAGGGTGCGGGGCAGGGTGATCTCGGGCATGGCGCAGTCCATCGACCAGTTGTCTTATCGGTGGACAACGACAGCGCCTGAGTTGCTCAGGCCAACAGCGCCACCGATTTGATCTGCGCCCATAACGCCTGGCCCGGCTGCAGTCCGAGCTGGTCTGCCGAGTACCGGGTGATGCGCGCGAGCAAGGCGCTGCCGGCAGCGTCGAGGCTGACCAGCACGTGCGCCGGGTTGTCGGCCGGGCGGCATTCGCGCACGGTCACCGGCAAGCGGTTGAGGATGCTCGAGATGCCGTCGTGGGTGAGGGTGAGGCTGACGTCGCGGGCCTGGACCTTGAGGCGCAGGGTGCTGCCGACATGCAGGGCGGGATGGGCGATGCGCAGCAGCGCACCGTCGCTGCCCGGCAGGCGCAGGTCGAACAGTTCGTAGTCGGGCTGGTGGCCGATCACCACACCTTCAAGCACCACGCCCGCTTCCTCGCTCTGCGCCAGCGAGAGGTCGAGGCGCGCAAGCGTCTGGCCGATCGGACCGCTGGCCATGACCTTGCCCTGCTCCAGCAGCACCAGGTGATCGGCCAGGCGTGCGACCTCGTCCTGGGAGTGGCTGACGTACACCACGGGGATGTCGAGTTCGTCGTGCAGGCGTTCGAGGTAGGGCAGAATTTCGCGCTTGCGCGGGCCGTCGAGGGCGGCCAGGGGCTCGTCCATCAGCAGCAGCCGGGGGCTGCTGAGCAGGGCGCGGGCGATGCCGACACGCTGCGCTTCGCCGCCGGAAAGAGTGATGGGCTTGCGTTCGAGCAGGTGCCCGATCCCCAGCAACTGGCAGGCCTGGTCCAGTCCGACCTTGCGTTCGCTGGCCGAGACCCGTCGCCAGCCGAATTCCAGGTTACCGCGCACCGAGAGGTGCGCAAACAGGCTGGACTCCTGGAACACATAGCCTACCGGGCGTCGATGCGGGGCGAGGAAGGTGCCATTAAGACTGTCTTCCCACACCTCGCCGTTGATCTCGATGTAGGCCTCGCTGGCGCGTTCCAGGCCGGCCAGGCAGCGCAGGCAGGAGGTCTTGCCTGAGCCCGAATGGCCGAACAGTGCGCTGATCCCGCGGCCCGGCAGGTCGAGGTCGACGTCCAGGGTGAAGTCGTCGCGTGCCAGTTTCAGGCGCGCGTGCATGCGTGAACTCATCTCAGCTCCAGCCAGCCTTGCCACGGCGGCCAGCATAGAGCATCAGCAGCACCAGGAAGGAGAACACCAGCATCGCACCGGCCAGCCAGTGCGCTTGCGAATAGGCCATGGCTTCGACGTGATCGAAGATCTGTACCGAAACCACGCGGGTCTTGTCGGGAATGTTGCCACCGATCATCAGCACTACACCGAACTCGCCGACGGTGTGGGCGAAGCCGAGGATACTGGCAGTGATGAAGCCGGGCCTGGCCAGTGGCAGCACCACGTAGATGAAGGTATCCCAAGGGCTGGCCCGCAGCGTTGCGGCCACTTCCAGCGGGCGCTGGCCGATGGCGCTGAAGGCGTTCTGCAGTGGCTGGACCACGAAGGGCATCGAGTACACCACCGAGCCGATCACCAGCCCGGGAAAGCTGAACACCACTGTGCCCAGCCCCAGCGCCTGCGTGGCCTGACCAAGCCAGCCGTGGGGGCCGAGCGCGATCAGCAGGTAGAAACCGATCACTGTCGGTGGCAGCACCAGGGGCAGCGCCACGACTGCCCCGACGGGCCCGCGCAGCCATGAGCGGGTGCGGGCCAGCCACCAGGCGATGGGCGTGCCCACCACCAGCAGGATCAGTGTGGTCAGGCTGGCCAGTTTGACGGTCAGCCATATTGCCCCCAGGTCACTGGCGTCGAGTGGCATCAGATTTCATAGCCGTACGACTTGATCACCGCAGCGGCTTTCGGGCCCTTGAGGTACTCGACCAAGGCCTTGGCCGCCGGATTGTCCTTGCCCTTGTTGAGAATGACGGCGTCCTGGCGGATCGGCTCGTGCAGGCTGGACGGGACGATCCACGCCGAACCGTTCTCGACCTTGCCATCCTTGTAGATCTGCGACAGGGCGACGAAACCAAGCTCGGCGTTGCCGGTGGAGACGAACTGGAAGGCCTGGGTGATGTTCTGGCCTTCGACGATCTTGCCCTTGGTGGCGTCAGTCAGCTTGAGCTTGTCCAGCACCTGGGTGGCGGCCAGGCCATAGGGGGCGGCCTTGGGGTTGGCGATGGACAGGTGCTTGAAGTCGTTCTTCTTCAGCACTTCACCCTTGTCGTCGACATAACCGGGCTTGGCGGACCACAGGGCGAGGGTGCCGATGGCGTAGGTGAAGCGCGAGCCTTCGACGATTTCCTTTTCCTGCTCAAGCTTGGCAGGCGTGCTGTCGTCGGCGGCGAGGAACACTTCGAACGGCGCGCCGTTCTTGATCTGTGCGTAGAACTGTCCAGTGGCGCCAAAGGCTGCAACCAACTTGTGCCCGGTGTCTTTCTCGAAGTCCTTGGCGATCGCCTGGATCGGCGCGGTAAAATTGGCCGCCACGGCGACCTGAACTTCATCGGCCCAGGCGCTGTTGAGTGAAATCAGGCTGGCCAGGGCGGTGGCGGCCAGGTGGGACAGGCGAATACGCATGAAGACGGCTCCTCGGAGGCTTATCGTTATATCGCCAAATATATAGCGATAAGCCGTTCGCCGGGAAGAGGTGAAATCATGGCAGGGTGCTATCGACGCGCCAAGCCTGTTTCAACGGTGCAGGCGTACAGGGCGGCGAGCGCGCCCTGAGCGGTGTAGCTGTTGGGTTACAGCGCCTTGCTGACCTGAATGTCGCTGATTTTCTCGGCGTCTTCGCCATGGATCTTGCGCAACGCCTCCAGGGCTTGCTCCTGAGAGGCATCGGGCATCACGGCAAAGTCCCAGCGGCGTTGGCCATCGAGCTTGTACTTGATCACGTATTTGAGGTTCTGGGTCATGGCAGGGCTTATCCGAGTTTCGACGACGAGCGACGGATGATCTTGATCTTGTGGGTGAAGCTTGGCTTGCGCGTCACCGAGATCGGGCGGGTGGTCACGGTATCGAGCGTGATGTTCCAGAAGCCGGTGCTGGGGACGGTGATTTTCGCCGGGAAGCGCTCGAACAGACCGCCGTGGTAGGTGTGGCGGCCGCCGTTCTTGAAACTGCGGAAGTTGGCGTCGTTCATCAGGCGGATGTTGCAGCGCTGAGAGCACTCGATAACGACGATGTCATCCTCGTTGAGGTGCTCGCGCTGGTGGACGAATTTCATGTGGGGCTCCGCGAGGTTGGAATTCTGCAAACGCCCAAGATACCACGATGTCAGGGTACACTGGCGGGCTGGACGGCCGGGCCAGGGAGAAATCTGCCAAAGCAGGGAGCAAAACCGCCCGGACGTTGTCGAACGATTTCTTTGATTGGCAGAGGTGCAACGGATGAAGTGGGTGATGGCGGCGGTGACGCTGGTACTGGGTGGTTGCGTCAGCGTCTCGGAACTGGAGCAGTCGCGAGAGACGCTGGACGTAATCTCCGGCAAGACGCCGCGTGCGTATGCCGATTGCGTCAAGCAGAAGCTGGGCGACAGCCGTGATCCGCTGGTGGAAGAGTCACGTGGTGAAGGTCTGCGTCTGATCGTGCCGCAGAAGCTCAGTGCCGGTGTCGGCCCGGCAGCCCTCGTCGATATCGACAAGCGTGGCAGCGGTAGCGCCATCAAGCTGCATGAACGGTTGAACAACTTCCCTCTGCGCCTGGGTGATGTGCGCAGCGCAGCCACCCAGTGCATCTCCGGTTCTTGATCCAGCGCAAACAATACCTCGTTAGGCGGGCAATCAAGGCCTTGTGACTTGTAGGGACATTGTTCCGGTTTACCTATCCGGACTAGTATCCATTTCCTTATGTCTTTTAAGACTAAGCTTATAACAAGGAAATGGAGTGTCCCTGATGAACCCGATGAGTCGCGTCATGATCGGCAGCCTGCTGATCCTGGCCTGGCCCGCGGCGCATGCCGTCGATGGCCAGAAAATCTTCACCCAGGGCGGGCAGAATCCTGCCGCAATGGCCTGCCTTGGTTGCCACGGCCCGGACGGCAAGGGTATCGCCGCCGCCGGTTTTCCCCGCCTGTCCGGCTTGTCTGCCGGGTACCTGAGCAAGCAACTCGATGACTTTCGTTCGGGCAGCCGCAAGCAGCCGGTCATGGAGCCGCTGGCCAAGGCGCTGAGCGACGAGGAAATTCGTGCGGTCAGCGCTTGGCTGTCCACTCAGCCTTCCGACCCGGTTACGGGGGCGCGCCGTCAGCAAATAGCCAGCAATCCCACCGAGCGCCTGGCTTTGTATGGCGACTGGAATCGGGAGATTCCTGGTTGTGTGCAGTGCCATGGCCCAAGTGGTGCGGGAGTTGGCGAGCACTTTCCACCGCTGGCCGGACAGCCGGCGGCTTATCTGGTTGCACAGCTCAATGCCTGGCGCGACGGCAGCAGGCGCAATGACCCCAACCAACTGATGGTCGGTGTGGCCAAGGCCATGACCGATGCCGAGGTGACGGCAATCGCCGACTACTTCGCCCACGCCGCCCACCAGGAGGTCGCGCCATGAAAACCCTGATCGCAGCATTGTGGCTCAGCGCAGGCGTCGCCCAGGCGGCGGAGATCGCCATGCCAGACCAGTCGCAGCTCAAGGTGCCCGACAGCCAGGCCACGCCGGTATTCGTGCCGCCCGCGGAAAGCGAGTTGCCGGACAACGCGTTCGGCCAGATGGTCCGCCAGGGGCATGCGTTGTTCGTCGACACCCGCCGCTTGATGCCCGAGGCTGTCGGCAATGGCATGAACTGCAGCAACTGCCACCTCGACCAGGGCCGCATGGCCCACTCCGCGCCGCTGTGGGGCGCTTATCCGATGTATCCCGCCTATCGCAAGAAAAACGACAAGGTCAACACTTACGCCGAACGTATCCAGGGCTGTTTTCAGTTCAGCATGAACGGCAAGCCGCCGGCCGCCGACAGCCCGCAGATGACCGCGCTCAGCGTCTATAGCTACTGGCTGGCGACCGGCACCCGCACCGGTGTGGAGACGCCCGGCCGCGGTTATCCGGAGGTGCCGCAACCCAAGGACGGCTATGACTTCAAGCGCGGCGAACAGGTGTACAGCGAGCAATGTGCGATCTGCCACGGTGGCAAGGGCGAGGGGCAGAAAGTCGCGGGTGAATACGTCATGCCGCCGTTGTGGGGACGTGATGCCTACAACTGGGGGGCCGGGATGCACCGGATCAACACCGCCGCGTCCTTCATCAAGCACAACATGCCGCTGGGCAAGCCGGGCAGCCTGAGTGACCAGCAGGCGTGGGACGTCGCGGCATGGATCAATCGCCATGAGCGCCCGCAGGATCCGCGTCTGGTGGAGGGCTCCATCGAGAAGACCCGGGTGAAGTTTCATGCCAACGACGGCGTCAACCTGTATGGGCAAAAGGTCGAGGGTGTATTGATCGGGCAGGGCACGGGCGGCTGAACACCGCGCACCTGTCATATTCCCGCCGTGCCGCTGTCACTGCCCTGCAATCGCCTGCAGGTTGCAATGTTGCATCTTCCTGAAGGAGTGCGGCCATGGAACTCTGTGTGATCGGGGCGGGGTATGTGGGGCTGGTCACGGCGGCCTGTTTTGCGCAAATGGGCAATCGCGTGGTCTGTCTGGAGCATGATCGCGCGCGCCTGGCCCAGTTGCGTCAGGGGCAGTGCCCGATCTACGAGCCCGGGCTTGCTACGCTCGTGCAGGAGGGCCTGCACAGTGGCCTGTTGAGTTTCACCGAGCACTGGGATCATGCGGTGGCGCGGGTCGATGTGGTGTTCATCGCCGTGGGCACGCCCAGCCATGAAGACGGCTCGGCGGACCTGCAGCACGTGCTGGCGGTGGCCGACAGCCTTGGGCGGCACCTGCTGCGCCCATGCCTGGTGGTGAACAAGTCGACCGTGCCGGTGGGAACGGCCGAGCGGGTCGCGCGCCAGGTCAACAGTGGCCTGCGCGAGCGAGGGGCCAGTTTCACGGTGTCGGTGGCGAGCAATCCGGAGTTTCTCAAGGAGGGCAGCGCCGTCGAGGACTTCATGCGTCCCCAGCGCATCATCATCGGCACCGACAGTGATGCCGCCACTCAATGCTTGCAGCGCCTGTACGCGCCCTTTGTGCGTAATCGGGAGCGCGTGCTGGTCATGAGCCCGCGTGCCGCCGAATTCAGCAAGTATGCTGCCAACGCCTTCCTGGCCACCAAGATTTCCTTCGTCAACGAACTGGCGGGCCTGTGTGCCGAGCTGGACGTGGATATCGAGCAGGTACGTCGCGGGATCGGCAGCGACCGGCGCATCGGAAGCGATTTCATCTACGCGGGCTGCGGCTATGGCGGTTCATGCTTTCCAAAGGATGTGCGTGCGCTGATCCATACGGCCGAGCAGCACGGCTACCAGCCGGCGATCCTGCGTGCGGTCCAGGCGCGCAACGCGCAGCAGAAGACCTTGTTGTTCCAGGCGCTGCAGCAGTACTTCGGCAGCAGCTTGCGCGGGCGCAATGTGGCGTTGTGGGGCTTGGCGTTCAAGCCTGGCACCGATGACCTGCGCGAAGCACCCAGCCTGGTGCTGCTTGACGCCCTGCTGGCAGCCGGGGCACGGGTCCGGGCCTGTGACCCGGCCGCGCTGGCAGGGGCGGCGGTGGCTTATCCGCAGGCGCTGGCCAGTGGTCAATTGCAGTTGGGCGATGATCCCTATGCTTGCGTGGAGGGCGCGGATGCACTGGTTCTGGTGACCGAATGGAAGCAGTTCCGCCAGCCAGATTTTCGTCGGATCAGGGGCCTGATGCGTATGCCGGTACTGTTCGACGGGCGTAATATTTACGATCCGTCGGAACTATCTACACTGGGTTATCTCTATCATGGCATCGGTCGGCCACAGGTGGGGCATTGTAAGGTGACTGCCGCCTGATTAGACTGCGCCGAATACCACAGGCCCAGCCCTTGTTTAAGGATGTATATGATCAAAAAATGCTTGTTCCCGGCAGCCGGTTACGGCACCCGCTTCCTGCCCGCTACCAAAGCCATGCCCAAGGAAATGCTGCCGGTGGTGAACAAGCCACTGATCCAGTATGGCGTTGAAGAGGCCTTGGACGCCGGTCTGAACGAGATCTCCATCGTCACCGGGCGTGGCAAGCGCGCGCTGGAAGACCATTTCGACATCAGCTATGAGCTGGAAAACCAGATCAAGGGCACCGACAAGGAAAAATACCTGGTCGGTATCCGCCGTCTGCTCGACGAGTGCTCGTTCTCCTACACCCGCCAGACCGAAATGAAGGGCCTGGGCCACGCCATCCTCACCGGTCGTCCTCTGATCGGCGATGAGCCGTTCGCCGTGGTCCTGGCGGACGACCTGTGCGTCAACCCTGAAGGTGACGGTGTACTGACGCAGATGGTCAAGCTGTACAACCAGTTCCGCTGCTCGATCGTCGCCATCCAGGAAGTCGATCCGCAGGAAACCAACAAGTACGGCGTGATTGCTGGCGACATGATCCGCGACGACATCTTCCGCGTGACCAACATGGTCGAGAAGCCCAAGCCTGAAGATGCGCCATCGAACCTGGCGATCATTGGCCGCTACATCCTGACCCCGGATATCTTCGATATCATCGCCAACACCGAGCCGGGCAAGGGTGGGGAGATCCAGATCACCGACGCCCTGATGCAGCAGGCACAGAACGGCTGTGTCATCGCCTACAAGTTCAAGGGCAAGCGTTTCGACTGCGGCGGCGCCGAAGGCTATATCGACGCCACCAACTTCTGCTTCGAGAACTACTACAAGACCGGCAAGGCCTACTGAGTCCGAGCCTGCGCTGCAGCGCCATTTTTCTTGCTGTCTGACGCTTGCAGCGCGCCACGAAAAGAGCCACCCTCGGGTGGCTTTTTTTGTGGAGTCTGGAAAGTGGCCTACGATTTTGATCTGTTCGTGATTGGTGCCGGTTCCGGCGGTGTGCGTGCGGCGCGCTTCGCAGCGGGTTTCGGCGCGAAGGTGGCGGTAGCCGAGAGCCGCTACCTGGGGGGCACCTGTGTCAACGTCGGCTGTGTGCCGAAGAAGTTGCTGGTGTACGGTGCACACGTCGCCGATGAGCTGGAGCAGGCGGCCGGTTACGGCTGGACCCTCGAAGAAGGTCATTTCGACTGGGGCACCCTGATCGCCAACAAGAACCGCGAGATCGAGCGTCTCAACGGCATCTACCGCAACCTGCTGGTCAACAGCGGCGTTACCTTGCTGCAAGGTCATGCACGCATGACCGGTGCCCATGAGGTGGAGGTCGAAGGTCAGCGCTACAGCGCGGCGAACATCCTCATTGCCACAGGCGGCTGGCCGCAGGTGCCTGACATCCCGGGCAAGGAATTGGCGATCACCTCGAACGAGGCGTTCTACCTCAAGCAGCTGCCACGTCGGGTGCTGGTGGTGGGTGGAGGCTACATCGCCGTCGAGTTCGCCGGCATCTTCCAGGGCCTGGGCGCCGACACCACCTTGCTTTACCGCGGTGACCTGTTTCTGCGCGGCTTCGATGGGTCAGTGCGCAAGCACCTGAAGGAAGAGCTGGAAAAACGCGGCCTGGACCTGCAGTTCAATGCTGATATCCAGCGCATCGACCAACAGGCCGATGGCAGTCTGAAGGCTACCCTGAAGGATGGTCGGGAGCTTGTGGCCGACTGTGTGTTCTACGCCACCGGTCGCCGTCCGATGCTCGACAATCTGGGGCTGGAAAATACCGCTGTGGAGCTCGATGAGCGCGGTTATATCCGGGTCGACGACCTGTACCGTACCACCGAACCTTCGGTGTTCGCCCTGGGGGATGTGATCGGTCGGGTGCAGCTTACTCCGGTCGCCCTTGCCGAAGGCATGGCGGTGGCCCGTCATCTGTTCAAGCCTGACCAGTATCGTGCGGTGGACTACCAGAACATTCCAACGGCGGTGTTCAGCCAGCCACCGATCGGGACCGTGGGCCTGACCGAGGAGCAAGCGCTGGCAGCCGGGCACAAGGTGCAGGTTTTCGAGAGCCGCTTCCGCGCCATGAAGCTGACGCTGACCGACCTGCAGGAAAAGACCCTGATGAAGCTGGTGGTCGACGCCGAGACCGACAAGGTCCTGGGTTGCCATATGGTCGGGCCGGATGCAGGCGAGATCATCCAGGGGCTGGGCATTGCGCTCAAGGCTGGCGCCACCAAGCAGCAATTCGACGAAACCATTGGTGTACACCCCACAGCGGCCGAAGAGTTCGTCACGATGCGCACCGCAACGCGCTGACACTCAGGCAGCACCGGCATCTGCTGGGTTTGGCATTGCCTAGCCCAGCGATGTTTCATTCAAACTTAGGAATCAAATCCTACGCTTGTGATACCTGAATCCGGTATTTGATCCTTTATTTCCGACAGTGTCGCAGTACCCCCCCGTGACAATACTGTGGCCGTGCCGTTCTATGGCACCGGTCAGGCATGTGCCTGACCGCTGGTTTGAAGGAAGAAGAATATGAGCAAAACTTCTAAGGTTGTGTTCGGGCTCTGTGGCTCGTTGCTGATGGCGGGTGTCGCCCACGCCGACCACGGTGAAATCACGTTCCAGGGACGTGTACTGGCGCCGACCTGCGTCGTCAATGGTGGCGATGGCAATCTGCCCGTCACTCTGCCGGATGTCAATGCTGCGAAATTGGTTCGCCCTGGTGACGTAGCGGGTGAAACTCCGTTCCAGCTGCACCTGAGCAACTGCACCCATGTAGGCAGCGTTTCGACCTTCTTCGAGCCAGGTCCAAGCATTGGTGATGCCGGGCGCCTGATCGTCGATGAGGGTGGCAGCCGCAATGTCGAGCTGGAACTGCTCAACAGTGCCAAGAGGCCCATCAACCTGGCGGCAGCCAAGGGTTCCCAGAACTCCCAGACCGTAACCATCGTCGACGGTAACGCCACGCTGCGCTACTACGCTCAGTACTACTCGACTGGGAACACCACCCCAGGCCTCGTCAGCTCCAAAGTCCGCTACTCGCTGGACTACCTCTAAGCCGTTATGAAAAGCCGCCCTGTACGGGGCGGCTCCTTTTTCTTTCGAGTAAATCGTCATGAAGCTTTCACTGAGCACCTTGGGGTGCGCAGCGCTGCTGGCTGCGTGTTTCGTGTGCGCGCCGGCAAGTGCCAGCGTGGTGATTGCCACCACGCGAGTTATCTATCCCGCCGAGAGTCCCGAAGTCACTGTCAGGTTGAGCAACGAGGGGCGTCATCCGTCGTTGGTACAGGTCTGGGTCGACGAGGGAGGCCCAGAGGACCCAGAGGGCGAGCTGCAAGGGCCGTTCAGCCTGACACCACCACTGTTTCGACTCGATCCGGGCAAGCGTCAGAGCCTGAGGTTGTTCCACGACGGACGCCGCATGCCTGAGGATCGGGAGAGCCTCTACTGGTTGAATGTGCTGGACGTTCCCCCAAAGGGTGGTGGCGGTAACAGCCTGCAGATCTCCCTGCGCACCCGAATCAAACTGTTCTATCGGCCACAAGGGTTGGCAGGCAAGGCTGAACAAGCCCATGCACAGGTGACCTGGCGACTGGTCAAGGACGCGCAAGGCTGGGCTTTGCAGGCTGACAATCCTACCCAGTACCACGTCAACCTGGCCGTGCTCGAAGTTGCCCGCCCGGACTCGACCTTGGCGGCGGAGGTTGGGCACATTCCACCTCGTGACAGCGCGCGTTTCGCTTTGCAAGCGGCACCATCGGGGTTGGGGCCGGTTTCCGAAGTGCGCTATCAATATCTGGACGACTATGGCGCCTTGCAGAAGGCCACTTCCGTCGTGCAACCCTTCAATGGTCCGTTAGTCCCATGATCGCTGTTCGATGGTGGTGGGTTGCATTGGGGATGGCCGGTGCACACGCCGAACTCGTCAGTGCCGTGGAGTTCGACCCAGGGTTGCTGCGTCAAGGAAGCACGGTCGATCTGGGGCGTTATCAAGTCATCGACGCTGTCCCTGAAGGCAACTATACCCTGGACGTCGTTCTCAACCAGCAATGGGTAGGACGCCGTGCGGTTTCCTTGCGCACCTTTGGCACGTCCGGCCAGGCTGTACCCTGTTACGACTCGTCGTTACTCGAAGGGTTGGGGTTGAACATGGAGGGGCTGGCGAAGGACGTGCGTGAGCGACTGGCCGAGCCCGGCAGTTGCCTGAGCTTGGCGCAGTTGCAGATGACTGCCAGCGAAAACCTGGATTTCGGCGCTTTGCAACTGCACCTGGAGATTGCCCAGTCTGCCTTGCGTCGCCAGCCTCAGGATCATTTGCCGCCGCAAACCTGGGATTCGGGTGTCACCGCGGGTTTTGTCGATTACCGACTGAATGCCTATGAATACCAAGACCTCCGGCGAGGCGGCCAGCGTCGGCAAGGGTTTCTGGGCGTGCGCGCCGGTTTGAACACCGGGCAATGGTATTGGCGCCACGAAGGCAGCGCGCAGATAAGTGATGAGCGGGCGGTTCGCTATCAGGCCGGCGCGACGTCGGTGCGGCGGGACCTGCCTTCTTGGGCGGCCCAGCTTACCCTGGGTGATGGGCATGCAACTGGCGATGTCTTCGACAGCAGCGCTTTTCGCGGGGTACAGCTGTCCACCGATGAGCGCATGTTGCCCAGGTCCCAGCGCGGTTTCGCACCGGTGGTCAGAGGTGTCGCCAACAGCACTGCGTTGTTGAGCATTCGCCAGCGAGGGGCGCTGCTGCATGAGTCGACGGTGCCGCCGGGGCCGTTCGAGATCGACGACCTGTATGCCAGCGGGCTCAATGACGATCTGGAGGTCACCCTGGAGGAGGCCGACGGCAGCGTACGTCGCTTTACCTTGCCCTATCAAGCCGCACCACTGGCCTTACGAGAAGGGGCGAGTCGCTTTGACCTCAGTGCAGGGGTGTGGCGCGACGACCTTGGTCGTCCTGGCCCAGGCCATGTGCAAGGCAGCTGGCAACAAGGGTTGGACAACACCTTCAGCGTGCATGGAGGCGGCTGGCTGGCAGAGGACTATCTGGCCAGCGCCATGGGTGGCGCGATCAACAGCCGCTTCGGCGCCTTTGGAGTGACCGGATATCATGCCCAGGCATCGCTTGGCCAGGGCCGCTCCGCGCAGGGGCAGGCGCTGCGCTTCAGTTGGCGCCAGCGGGTGGAAACGACGGGCACCGACCTGAGTGCCAGCCTTACCCATCGTAACGACGCTGACTACTACAGCTTTGACGAGTTCGCCCGCATCAGTCAGCAAACTCAGCGCATCAATCCGCGTTCGCCTCAGCGCTGGCGGGCGGCGATGGCACTTCAGCAGCGGCTGCCCGGGACCGGTCGTCTTAGCCTTAGGGCCAGCGCTGGCGAGCAGTGGGGATCTGCGGTGGGCAACCGTGAGTACAACGTGGGGTACTACAACAATCTGCGCTCGCTTTCCTACGGCGTAACACTTGGGCGCGAGTATCGTGGCAACGGACAGGCAGTGAGCACTTTGACACTGACGGCCAGCCTGCCGTTGGGGGTACAGCGTCGCGGTTCGCTGAGCACCAGCATGAACCGCGACTCCGAAGGCAGGGCAACGACGAATGTCCGCTGGAGCGCAACGGCCGGCGAGGATGGGCAGTGGGGTTATGGCCTGTCCAGTGTGTACCAGGAGGGAGTGCAAGGTGGCGCAGGGTTTGACGCGAACCTGGTGCATCGCAGCTCGAGTGGGGAGCTGAGCGGGGCTGTGGCCCAACGCCAGCAGTCCCGTCAGTTTGCAATCGGCGCGCGCGGCTCGGTGGTCGGTCATCCGGGAGGCGTGCTGTTGGCGCAACCGTTGGGCGAGAGTTTCGCCATCGTTCATGCCCCCTTCGCCGAAGCGGCGCGTATTCAGCAGCACCCGAGTGTACGGTTGAATGCCAAGGGCTTTGCGGTCGTCCCCTCGTTGAGCCCCTACAGCGTGAATACCGTCGACATCGACCCCAAGGGCATGTCGCAGGATGTGGAGCTGCAGATCAGCGGTCAGTCGGTGGTGCCCCGGGCCGGTGCGGCGACGCTGTTGCACTATCCGACGCGCAGCGGAAAGCTGCTGTTAATCGAGGCTCGAGACGGTCAAGGGCAGACGCTGCCCTTCGGTGCCCAGATATTCGATGTTCAGGGAGAGGAAGTGGGCATGGTCGGGCAGGGCAGCCGCCTGCATCTTCGCTCAGCCGCTGGCCAGGGGCGGGTGAAGGTCTCCTGGGGCACGCGTGCCGATACATCGTGCTGGCTGGATTATGCAGATGGAGCGGCGTCAGCCTGTGTCGCCTTGCAGGACGAAGAAGCATAGGAATGAAAAAATCTATCGGCTGCGCAGCTTATAGCCAAAACCAATCACCAACATGAGGTTTACCAATGAGCCATTGTCGAGGTCATTGGATAGGATTACTCCATCGAAAGTTACCCACCCCAAGTTAACTAACCCTCGAAGGAGCGTTTCTGATGCCAATCATCAACAGCCAGGTCAAACCGTTCAACGCCACTGCCTACCACAAAGGCGAGTTCGTTCAGGTAAGCGAAGCCGACCTGAAAGGCAAATGGTCCGTCGTGTTCTTCTACCCGGCCGACTTCACTTTCGTCTGCCCGACCGAACTGGGTGACCTCGCTGACAACTACGCCGAGTTCCAGAAGCTGGGCGTCGAAATCTACGGCGTGTCCACCGACACCCACTTCACCCACAAAGCCTGGCACGACACTTCGGACACCATCGGCAAGATCCAATACCCGCTGATCGGTGACCCGACCCACGTCATCTCGCGCAACTTCGACGTGCTGATCGAGGAAGCCGGTCTGGCTGATCGCGGCACCTTCGTGATCAACCCGGAAGGTCAGATCAAGATCGTCGAACTGAACGACGGTGGCGTAGGCCGCGATGCCGCCGAGCTGCTGCGCAAGGTCAAGGCTGCCCAGTACGTTGCCGCTCACCCAGGCGAAGTTTGCCCGGCTAAGTGGAAAGAAGGCGAGGCCACTCTGGCGCCATCGCTGGACCTGGTCGGCAAGATCTAAGGTCATGCATCAATCGCGGGCGGTGAGCAGCCGCCAAAGCTGAAGTACTCACTGCCCCGTCAAACGCCCGGGCGACCTCGCCTGGGCGTTTTTGTATCCGAGTTTTAAAAAAGGAATCGCCCCGTATGTTGGACGCCACGCTTAAATCGCAACTGAAAACCTACCTGGAGCGGGTCACCCAGCCGATCGAGATCGTTGCTTCTCTCGACGACGGCGCGAAGTCCCGTGAAATGCACGACCTGCTGGTTGAAATCGCCGGCCTGTCGAGCCTCATTACCCTGCGCGAGGACGGCAGCGATGCCCGTCGCCCCTCGTTCTCGCTCAACCGTCCCGGGGGCGATATCAGCCTGCGTTTCGCCGGCATCCCCATGGGCCATGAATTTACCTCCCTGGTACTGGCGTTGCTGCAGGTCGGTGGCCACCCCTCCAAGGCCAGCGCCGAAGTGATCGAGCAGATCCAGGCCCTGGAAGGCGAGTTCAGCTTCGAGACTTACTTCTCGCTGTCTTGCCAGAACTGTCCCGACGTGGTCCAGGCCCTGAACCTGATGGCGGTGCTCAACCCCAATATTCGTCACGTCGCCATCGATGGTGCGCTGTTCCAGGATGAAGTCGAATCGCGCAAGATCATGGCGGTACCGAGCATCTACCTGAACGGTGAAGTGTTCGGCCAGGGCCGCATGGGCCTGGAGGAGATTCTCGGCAAGATCGACACCAGTGCCGGCAGCCGCCAGGCGGAAAAGATCAATGCCAAGGACGCTTTCGACGTGCTGGTGGTCGGCGGTGGTCCTGCTGGCGCTGCGGCGGCCATCTACGCTGCGCGCAAAGGCATTCGTACCGGTGTTGCCGCTGAGCGTTTTGGCGGCCAGGTGCTTGATACCCTGGCGATCGAGAACTTCATCTCCGTGCAGGAGACCGAAGGGCCGAAGCTGGCCAGTGCACTGGAAGAGCACGTCAAGCAGTACGACGTCGACATCATGAATCTGCAGCGCGGTGAAGCGTTGATCCCGGCCACCGAGGGCGGCTTGCATGAAGTACGCCTGGCCAGCGGTGCCTCGCTCAAGGCCAAGACCGTGATCCTCGCCACCGGAGCCCGCTGGCGCGAGATGAATGTCCCCGGTGAGCAGGAATACCGCGCCCGTGGTGTGGCCTACTGCCCGCACTGTGATGGCCCACTGTTCAAGGGCAAGCGCGTGGCGGTGATCGGTGGTGGCAACTCTGGCGTGGAAGCGGCCATCGACCTGGCCGGTATCGTCGCTCAGGTGACGCTGATCGAGTTCGACAGCCAGTTGCGTGCCGATGCGGTGCTGCAGCGCAAGCTGCACAGCCTGCCGAACGTCAAGGTGATCACCAGCGCCCTGACCACGGAAGTGCTGGGTAATGGCGAGAAGGTTACCGGTCTGCGCTACGAGGACCGGACCAGCAACGAGATCCATGAGCTGGCGCTCGAAGGTATCTTCGTGCAGATCGGCCTGCTGCCGAACACTGATTGGCTCAAGGGCACGGTCGAGCTGTCGCCGCGTGGCGAGATCATCGTCGACGCCAAGGGCCAGACCAGCATCCCTGGTGTGTTCGCGGCCGGTGACGTGACCACGGTGCCATACAAGCAGATCGTCATCGCCGTGGGCGAGGGCGCCAAAGCTTCGCTGGCGGCCTTTGATCACCTGATCCGGACTTCGGCGCCGGCGTAAGTCAGCGCGGGCCTCATCGCGGGACAAGTCGGGGCGCCGAACC
>NZ_JBNFMU010000088.1:0-5019 GCF_049942315.1 Pseudomonas wayambapalatensis | reverse complement strand
GAGGTGGAGAAACACCTGATGAGCGGTGAGGGGGGTGGGGGTATCGTGGAGATCGTAAACGGAAGAAGGTTGTTTTGCGGCGGTTTGGCGCCCCGAACCGCCGCGAATGCCTCACACCGACTTAGGTGCCAACTTGCTCAGGCGCAACGCCACCAGCAATGCCACTGCCAGCAAACTGCCGATGAACAGGCCGATGCCATTCCACCCGGCGTAATGCCAGAACATCCCGCCCGCCGTCCCGGCGACACTCGATCCCGCGTAATAGCAGAACAGGTACAACGAAGACGCCTGCCCCTTGGCCTTGAGCGCGCGTCGGCCGATCCAGCTGCTGGCCACCGAATGGGCGCCGAAGAAGCCGAAGGTGAACACCAGCATTCCGACGATCACCACTGGCAACGGGGTGAACAGAGTCATCAGCATGCCACCGGCCATCACCAGGATGCTCGCCCAGAACACCCTGCGACGCCCCAGCCGATCGGCCAGCGCGCCAACCTGCGCCGAGCTGTAGATGCCCGACAGGTACACCACCGACAGCAAGCCGACCAGCGCCTGGTTCATGTGATAGGGCTCGGCCAGCAGGCGATAGCCGATGTAGTTGAACAGAGTGACGAAGGCGCCCATCAGCAGGAAGGCTTCGAGGAACAGCCAGGGCAGGCCGGCATCCTTGAAGTGCATGAGGAAGCCGTCGAGCAGATTGCGTGGCTTCAGCGACTGGGCGCGGAAGTTGCGTGATTCCGGCAGCACCTTCCAGAACACTACCGCGGCCAGCAGCGCCAGGCTGCCGATCACCAGCATCGCGGTGTGCCAGCTGACGAAGTCGATCAGCACCCCGGTGATCAGCCGTCCGCTCATCCCGCCGATGGCATTGCCACCGATGTACAGGCCCATGGCCAGGCCGATGTGCTGCGGGTGGATTTCCTCGCTCAGGTAGGTCATTGCCACCGCCGCCAGGCCGCTCAGCGACAGGCCGACCAGTGCGCGGGTGGCGAGCACGCCTTCCCAGGTCGGCATCACTGCGCTGGCCAGTGTCGCCAGGGCAGCGCACACCAGGGCCGAGACCATCACCGGCTTGCGCCCGATGCGATCGGAAATGGGCCCGGTGACCAGCAGGCCGAACGCCAGCATGGCGGTGGACACCGAGAGCACCAGGCTGCTCTGCGCAGCATTGATCGAGAACTCCTGCGACAGCAGCGGCATCATCGGTTGCACGCAGTAGAGCAGGGCGAACGTGGCGAACCCGCCGCTGAACAGCGCCAGCACGGTTTTCATGAAGGCTGGGGTGCCTTTTTCGATCCACACGTCGTTCAGGGGAGGCACTTCGGGTTCGGCAGGAAGGAGGGCTACAGCAGTTTTCACGGGTGATACCTCTGGCGCAATGAAAAAAGCATATAGCTGGCTAATGATTAGATCCAATATATTGTTCGACCTATTTGATAGCTTTAGCGACTTATTTGGGGCCGATCATGGAACTGCGTCACCTGCGTTACTTCATCGCTGTCGCCGAAGAGCTGCACTTCGGCCGTGCAGCCCAGCAACTGGGCATCTCACAGCCGCCCTTGAGCCAGCAGATCCAGGCGCTGGAACAGGAGTTGGGCGCGCGTCTGTTCGAGCGCACCAATCGTCGGGTCGAGCTGAGCGAGGCTGGACGACTGTTTCTCGAGGAGGCACGCCAGGTGCTGGCGCAAGTCGACAAGGCGGCCGATGTGGCGCGTCGTGCGCAGTTGGGGGAACTGGGCGAGATGAAGATTGGCTTCACCTCGTCGGCGCCCTTCACCTCGAGGATTCCCCAGGCGATCCACGCCTTCCGCCAGCGCTTCCCGGCGGTGCACCTGCACCTCAAGGAGATGAGCAGCCGTGAGGTGGTCGACGCGGTGTTCGACGAATCCATCGAGGTCGGCCTGATGCGTCCGCTGCCGGTGCCGGAAGGGCTGGCGGTCACCGAGTTGTTTCGCGAGCCGCTGGTCGTGGTGCTCAATGCCTCCCATCCGCTGGCGCTGGGCGGCGAGCAAGGCCTGTATATGCGGGACCTGGCTCACGAGCCGTTCGTATTCTTCCCACGCAGCTACGGCAGCGGTCTGTATGCGCAACTGATGGACCTAGCACGCCAGGCCGGCTTCAGCCCGCATTTTGCCCAGGAAGCCGGTGAGGCGCTGACCATCATCGGGTTGGTCTCGGCGGGCCTCGGGGTATCGGTGCTGCCAGCGTCGTTCCAGCGCATCCGCATCGATGGCGTGGTGTACCGCACGCTGCTCGACGAGCAGGCGAACAGTGCTGTCTGGCTGGTGCGCCGCGAGGGCGCGGGCTCTGCGATGGCCAGGGCGTTCGTCGATCTGCTGGCGGGGCTGGAAAAGCCCGAAGGTGCTGGCTAAACCGCCGCGCCGGACACATACTCGGGCATTCCCTGATACACGGAGGTCAGTCATGCGGCGCGTGGTGTTCAATCAGAAAGGTGGCGTGGGCAAGTCGAGCATCGCCTGCAACCTGGCGGCGGTCAGTGCCAACGAAGGCTACCGGACCCTGTTGATCGACCTGGATGCCCAGGCCAACTCGACCCAGTACCTGACCGGTTTGACGGGTGACGATATCCCCATGGGTATTGCCGATTTCTTCAAGCAGAGCCTGTCCAGCGGGCCGTTCAGCAAGAAGAACAAGGTCGATATCTACGAAACGCCCTTCGACAACCTGCACGTGGTCACCGCCACCGCCGAGCTGGCCGACCTGCAGCCCAAGCTCGAGGCCAAGCACAAGATCAACAAGCTGCGCAAATTGCTCGATGAGCTGGACGAAGACTACGAGCGGATCTACATCGACACCCCGCCAGCGTTGAATTTCTATGCGGTTTCCGCGTTGATCGCCGCAGATCGTGTGCTGATTCCCTTCGATTGCGACAGCTTCTCGCGCCAGGCCCTGTACGGCCTGCTGGCCGAGATCGAGGAACTCAAGGACGACCACAACGAAGACCTCCAGGTAGAGGGCATCGTGGTCAACCAGTTCCAGTCACGGGCCAGCCTGCCTCAGCAGATGCTCGACGAGCTGCTCGCCGAGGGCCTGCCGGTGCTGCCGGTGTACCTGGGCAGCTCGGTGAAGATGCGCGAATCCCACCACGCCAGCCTGCCGCTGATTCACTTGGAGCCGCGGCACAAGCTGACACAGCAGTTTGTCGAGCTGCACTCGCTGCTCGAAGAAAACGCTTAGATCCCTTCCCTGCGCACCCACTCCAGCAATGACTGCAGTGGAAACGCCCCCGCTGCGCGGTGAATGGCACCGGCTTTGCCGGTGTTCGCGGGCAAGTCGGGGCGCCGAACCGCCGCTCCCACAGGGATGGATTGCCCCCAAGAAGTTGGACACCAATCCAACCCTTGGGGGCAAGTCCAGGTCAGTCGTAGTTCAGGAAGAGCAGCTGATTTCCAGGTGCTTGCCCCACTCCGGTGGCCGCTCGGCATAGGCTTGCATCCCGGGCTGCTCCTCGAACGGCTTGCACAGGACCTGGTGCAGGCGTCGCACTTCACTGTAGTCCCCGCCCTCTGCCGCTTCGATGGCGCGCTGCGCGAGATAGTTACGCAGGATGTACAACGGGTTGACCGCATGCATGCGCTCACGCCGACCCTGCGCGTTACCCGCTTCGCGCTGGCAGCGCGCCAGGTAGTCGGCGCCCCAGGCGTCGAAGCCGGCGAGGTCGATGAAGTCATCGCGAACCACCTGCAGTGCCTGTTCCACAGGTTGCTCGCCAAGGCGGCGGAAGAACAGGGTGTAGTCCACGCCCCCACTCTGCATGCGTTGCAGCAGGCGTTCGACCAGGGCCATGTCGCCGTCTTCGGCGGTGGTCAGGCCCAGTCGTCGGCGCATCAGGTCCAGATAGTGCGCCTGGTACAGCGGCAGGAACAGCCCGAGGGTTTCCTTGAGCGCATCCACTTCGATCACCTTGGTCAGGGCCTGGGCCAGGGCGCTCAGGTTCCAGTGGGCGATCGGCACCTGGTTGGCGTAGCTGTAGCGGCCGCGGTCGTCGGAGTGGTTGCAGATGAAGTTGGCGTCGAAGTCGTCGAGGAAGGCGTAGGGGCCAAAATCGAAGGTGATGCCCAGGATCGACATGTTGTCGGTGTTCATCACCCCGTGGCAGAAACCATAGGCCTGCCAGCGCGCGATCAGCTCGGCGTTGCGCTCGACGATGGTGCGGAACATCGCCAGGTAGGGCTGTTCGGCGTCGCGACATTCGGGGTAGTGCTGTTCGAGCACGTGGTCGATGAGTACGCGTTGCTGCTCGGGCTGCTGGGTGTAGTAGAAGTATTCGAAATGACCGAAGCGCACGTGGCTCTGCGCCAGGCGTAGCAGCATGGCCGCGCTTTCACGGGTCTCGCGCCACACCGGGGTGCTCGAACCCACCACGCACAGCGCCCGGCTGCTGGGGATGCCCAGGGCGTGCAGTGCTTCTGAAGCAAGGAACGCGCGGATCGACGAGCGCAGCACCGCGCGGCCGTCGCCCATGCGCGAGTACGGTGTCTGGCCGGCGCCCTTGAGGTGCAGGTCCCAATGCTCGCCGGCATCGTTCAGCACCTCGCCCAGCAGCAGGCCGCGGCCGTCCCCCAGGCGCGGGTTGTAAGAGCCGAACTGATGTCCGGAATAGACCATCGCCCGTGGGTCGGCTTCTTCCCAGAGCTTGTGGCCGCTGAACAGCTCGGCGAACACCGGCTCATCGGCCTGGGCCGGGTGGAGGTCGAGCAGCGCCATGGCCGATTCGCTGGCGACCACCAGGCGCGGCTCGGCAATCGGCTCGGGCAGCACCTGGGTGGAGTAGGTGTCGCCGAGTTGGGCGAAGCGGTTATCGAAGGTGAGTTGGTCGAGGGCTTTCACGGGGCCGGCTCCTGAAGTCTGGACATCGGGGCCGCCTTGCGGCCCTGGGGGGGGGGGAGGGAAAACCAAAAAAAAACAAAAAGCTCCTGAGGGGAGAGAGGTGCCCCAGCCAAAAAGAAAAAACAAACAAAAAACCCCCCCCCAGAAAAAAGACTCGGCTCGACCACACCA